>CAIWTR010000703.1 GCA_903915615.1 uncultured Armatimonadota bacterium | reverse complement strand
TTCAGCACGATTTAGTCGCCAGCCGGATGCTCCAGCCGTATACCGCTCACCTGCCGTCGTCCACGCAAGATCATGCCTGCCATCCGGTGGGACACCCAGTACAGGGTCGGTATATGGGATCACGGCACTATGCCAAAACCGAACCAATGGGTCCATAAAGCCCCCATTGCGCGCGGATGCTTCCAGCGCAAATGTCGTGTCAAAGCCTGGCCCACCAAAACGTGTCCCAAATAGCAGACGGTGAACCTCATTGTCCTGGCGAAAATTCGCCGTCGGGTTTCCATGCCAGCCAAGGTTAGATGCGACTTCAAACTGAGCCCCGCTCTCACGGACATTTCGTGGAAGGACATACGTTCCAAGAGTCCGCGGGGACCACGACAACCCCGACATCGCATCGCCACTCCGCGTCTGTGCGGGTGCTGTCATGATGTTCTGGAGAGGAGTCGGTGGTGTGTAGCAAGCCTGCAGCATTTCTCCAGCCTACCCGCTTACGGTAGACTTCGACCATGCGCAATGTCATCAGCAATCTAGATGGAAGCCAGCTTCAAACCGTTCCCATCTCAACACTAGCGGATCTAAATGGTCAGTTAGATTTAGCATATGCGTCGATGACAACGCTTGGAACCGAGCCACGCTGGCGGAGAATTTAGTGGCTAACGCGCATCCGGGCAGCACTGGTTAGCGCGAATGCTGACCTAGTTTCGTTAATGGCGCACGAAGTTGGTAAACCGGTGATGCTTGGACGGGCTGAGCTCGAACGTGCGACCGCATTGGTTGATCAAACGATTGCTGAGCTGATGACAATGTCGGGGGATGCTCCGTATGTCGATGACCAGCGGGCACATGCATCCCGAATGGTGATTACAAAGCGCTTTCCGATTGGTGTTGTCGGAGCGATTACCCCGTTCAACTTCCCCATCAACCTGGTGCTCCACAAAGTCCTCCCAGCCATTGCGACCGGCTGTCCCATCATCGTAAAGCCAAGCGAACGAACACATGCCATCTCAAAACGGTTAGCTGACATCTTTTCAGATGCCGGGATGCCGGCTGGCGCCATCCAGTTTGATTTTGCGGATGATGGACCAGCCCACGCCCGGATGCTGGCCGCGGATCCACGTGTTGCGTTTTTGTCGTTCACCGGAAGTGATACCGTTGGCCGCCTGCTGGCACGGGATGCCGCGGGAAAACCACAGATTATGGAGCTTGGTGGATCTGCAGCGGTGTATGTCGGTGACGATGCAGACGTTGAAGTCGCAGCAAAAAAGTGTGCGATGGGTGCGATGGCCTATGCCGGGCAGGTTTGTATTTCTGTACAGCGGATTTATGTCCACAAGCATGTCTTCGGATCATTTCGAGATGCCTTTCTTCACGAAGTCTCAGCTATATCGCCGAAGAATCCCCTGATGGATGGACATATTCTCGGTCCGATGATTGATGAGGCATCCGCGAAACGCATCATCGATCACTGTCATGCTCTTTATGCAGCTCAGCTTCTTATTTCTCCGGCTGTTAGTGATAAGCGCTTTGTTACTCCCGCTGTCCTAACGGGCATCGACCAGATGCTCCCACTTATTCAAACGGAAGCCTTCGCTCCGGTTGCTATCCTTGGTGATGTGAATGGTCTTGAAGAAGCGATTCACAAAATGAATGGAACACCCTACGGATTGCAGAGCGGAGTCTTTACGAATCGCATCCAGGATGCACTTCTTGCGCATAATCAGCTCCGAGGCGGCGCTGTTTACATAAACGATGTTCCAACGGTTCGGATTGATAAGCTGTCATACGGCGGCGATGGCGCGAGTGGCAGCGGCCGCGAGGGCATTCGAGATGTGATGCAAGCCTACACAACATCCCGGCATTTGATTTTCAGCTAAATCCAGGCGACTCTCGTCGTGACTAGCGCTTGTTTAGGATTGGCAGCAACTCTTCCACCGTTAGCTCCGCGCCGATCCGGATAAATCCGCCATCCAGCGAAACGTTGCGGGCCAGCATCGGAACGGGAAACGCCGTCATTTCGGCGACAGGATTGACGATATCAGCCACGTATCCGACAACAGAATCCGGAATTGGCACAACACCAAGGCGAGCTGTTTTCGGCTGAAAATGCAGCTCTTTTCCAGACTTTGCGACAACAAGGGAACCATCGATCGCGACGGTGACAGTTGGAAAACCGAGGACACGTGGAACGGTTCGGACCTGAAGCGTCTCTCCGACAACCGTCAGGTTTACA
>CAIWTR010000702.1 GCA_903915615.1 uncultured Armatimonadota bacterium | reverse complement strand
GGCTTGCGCCCATAGGCGGCGGTATAGGCGACATCTAGGCGGTCGGCAGCAGGAACCTTTACAAGCGATTCAGCCCAGCGGTTTGCCATTTCACGGACAAATGGGCTGTTCATAAGCGCGAGGGCCTGTGCCGGTACATTCGATTGCGTACGTTTGCCGATACAGGTGAAAGGCGTTGGCATGTCGAATGCCTGGAAGAACGTCGACATAAAGTTACGCCGAACACCCATGTAAATGGTCCTGCGACCATTGCCATCCAGCGGGCCGCTCGGTGGCATGCCACGCCCATCTGTGCCCGGATCGAGGTTGACAAACACCGATGGACCGTACATCGTGCGGTTTAGCGAACCCGAAACAGCCAGAATGTTGTCCCGAATTGCTTCGGCTTCCAGGCGGCGTACAGGGTACTTCCAAAGCAGACGGTTGTTAGGGTCCTTGCGGATCGCCGCAGGCTGCTCTGCAACACTAACCTGCTGATACGTCGCCGATGTCACAATCAGCTTGTGGAGCTTCTTGACGGACCAGCCATTATTCGTGAAGTTTGTTGCCATCCAGTCGAGCAGAGCTTGATTCGTCGGGCGGTCGCCATTGATGCCAAAGTCATCAACGGTCTTCACGATACCGGTGCCAAAGTGGTGGTGCCAAAGGCGATTGACCATCACACGTGCCGTAAGTGGATGCGTAGAACTCGTAATCATCCGGGCAAACTCTGCCCGACCGGAGCCCTTTGCTGGCTCAATCTTCGACTTTTCAGTAAAGGTCACTGCAAGCTGCAGACGCGGGGCTGGCTCGCCAAGTGCACGGTGGTTGCCTCTAATAAACACTTGCTCATCCGTGCCTGCTGCGCCATCCGCCATGCCTGGGGCACGCTCAGCCGTCGGTGTACGCGCATCGATGGCAGCCCACTGCTGGACAGTCGCCGTTTGGCTGTTTGCTGTCAACTCTCCACGCCGCGCGAGGATATCGATGGCTGCAAGGGCTGGCATATCTGCTTGCGCAAATGGCCCAGCTGTTCCTATTTTGCTTGCTACAGAAAGCAACGCAGCACGAACATCTGCGGCTGGCATCCCTGATAACGGATTTTTTGCATCCTGGGGAGGTGCCGGCGAGTCGCTGATGACATAGCCATCAAATGCGGCCCAACCTTGCACAGCACGGTCGAGCGGAGCTCCCTGCGACACGGTCGCCATCGGGGAGTCCTGAACATCAAGGTAGGCTTCCCGGCCTGGCCAGAACTGCGTGTCAATCGTCCGCCATTGGAACTGGTCTGTGTCCAGATTCAGCTCGACGACATCAAAGATTGGTCCCCGGATAACGATAAAGTTGTCCACCATCAGGTTGACCTTGGAGCGTCGTCCGGCAACCCGCACGTGAACATAGCGCTTCGTCAGCCGGAAGTTTGGCGAACGCATAACTCCTTCAAACTTCGGTGGAGTGATGCCACTGTGCACCATCGGGCGCGTGACAAACCCGCGCAGCTGCTTGTTGGGGTCCGTAGAGAGAATTGGATCGCCTGGCTGTGCGATGTTGGGGAATGCGACCCCAGTTGCACGCCACGCATCCAGAGATTCTGTCCCGGGAGTCATCGGAATTGGAGCCGATGCTGCGGCGCCAGCAAGCTGGGCGTCTGTCAGGTTGGTAATCGCTGCCGCTAGATCTGATCCCAATGCTTTGCGGTCAAGCGCACCGGAAACGGCTTTAGCATCGCGTGCAACCGGGCCAAATGCCTGGTCATTCACAACGACTTGCTCGTAACGGCTGCTCTTAATCATCCCGTACAAACCGTAGTAGTCCCGGGCTGGAATCGGATCGAACTTGTGGTCATGGCAACGAACGCAGTTGATGGACACACCTAGCATCGCCTTACCGATGACATCAATCTGGTTGTCAAAGCGGTCTGCTTGCTCTTGGCGGACATCAGTTGGAGAGTGCTTCCCCTCACCAAGCCAGAAGAAGCCGGTTGCGGTGATGCTTTCATTCCAGCCGGTGACCTTGTCAAAGCGTGGGTTGGCTAGTGTGTCGCCTGCGAGATGCTCGGTCAGGAAGCGGTTATAAGGGACATCTTCGTTGAATGCACGAATAACGTAGTCGCGGTACTTCCACGCATTTGGCATATCAAAGTCAAACTCGTGACCCATCGATTCGCCGTAGCGTACGAGATCCAGCCAGTGCCTGCCCCAGCGCTCACCGTAGGTCGGGGATGCAAGCAAGCGGTCAACAACGCGGGAATAAGCATCCGGGCGTGTGTCAGCAAGAAACGCAGTGATTTCATCCGGTGTCGGGGGCAAGCCGGTGAGGTCGAACGTAACACGGCGTAGCAGTGTTCGCTTATCGGCTTGGGGACTTGGCTTGAGGCCCTGTGCGGCTAATCCGGATGCAATAAAGGCATCGATAGGGTTGCGGACCCACGCTTGATTCGCCACCTTGGGAACGGGTGTTGACTTGACTGGGATGTAGGCCCAGTGCTTACGGCGCTGCTTCATCACCGTTGAGAAATCCGTGGTTGGCGCGGCCTTTGGAGCAGGGGCAGCAGCGTCAGCTGGCATCGGTGCACCACCGAGAATCCAAGCCTCAATCGCAGCAATTTGTGCCTGCGGAATTCGCCCCTTTGGAGGCATCATCAGGTTGTGGTCATCGTATTTGATGGCCTCAAGCAGAATCGACTTAGCGGGATCTTTGGCATTAATCAGCGAGCCACGTGGACCGCCTTTTCGGATAAATGCGGGCGAATCCAGTCGCAGCTTGGCTTCCTGGACGTAGACCCCATGACACCCCGTACAGTGCTCTGCAAGCACAGGTCGTACGGACCGTTCAAAGGTCTCAATCGTGACAGGAACCGACGTCTTTGTTTGTTCATCCTGACCAGCGGCCGGCACACGAACAGCAAAAGCTGCTACTGACAGTGCAAGACCGATGGCGAGGGCACCATTGCGAGCCACCATAGTGCATCGTATCCATTCGGTATC
>CAIWTR010000701.1 GCA_903915615.1 uncultured Armatimonadota bacterium | reverse complement strand
GGGTCATCGGGGGCGAGCTGGAGGAGTTTCTCGGAGAGCTGGCTTGCCCCTTTGTCATCTGCACAGGAGACAAGTGCCATCACGAGGCGCTCGAGGCCAGCCTTATCCGTGTAGTCAGGATGCGCGGCAATCCATTTGGATAGGACATCCCGTGCGGCCCCGATACGGCGCGAATCGACGTGAAACCCGGCGAGGTTTAGTACGGAGTCAACGCTGTCTGGAGAGAGTTTGGCGGCCTTTTCGAGCTCAACCCTTGCTTCTTCCTCGCGTGCGAGGCGGCTTAGTGTCCGGCCAAGAATGGGTGAGATGCGGGTGTCGGGTGCTCCGAGGGCGCGTGCTGCTAAAAGGTGACGCCGTGCGGACATGAACATGCCTTCACGGTCTTCAATATTCGCGAATTCGATATAGGCATCGATGTCGCTGGGGTCCTTCTTAATGCGTTCTGTGTAGTACTTACGCTTTGTTTCGAAGGGGGCGTTGGGTGGCGGAGCAGCCGCCTTGCCATTCAGTACAAAGTACGTGATCGGCAAGGCAACTGCGCAGAGAGCCAAAACACCGGACAGGAGATGAATGCGTCGCAATGGTTACCTACTGTCCGTGTTTAGGAACCTACCAGGCGTTCGGGTTGTTGTCGTTTCCACGGGAACTTGAGTCACCGAAGATATCGAACTCACCACCCCAGTCAGCACGGGAGTCTGCAGATCCATCCGCATGCTTTGCAATACGGGTGATACCTGGGCGAATCCAGAATTGGCTGAGCTTGATTGCCTTAGCATGGCCATCAAAGTAGATGACGTTTGCCATTCCGTTGTGGCGGGCAACTGGAACCTGAGTCGGTTCATTTCCACCTTCCCAGCTCATACGGAGTGGGTTGTGGAAAACAGCGCCGGTACCACCGGACTTGAAGCCACCTGGGCCATTGTAGTTGTCAGGATTTGCCAAGAATGCAGCACGTGCCTTCGAGGATCCGTCGTTCCACAGTGCCCAACCTGGATCGGATGCATCCTTGGTGATCGAACCGGCATCTGCGAACAAAACGATGTTTGCAGGGCGGCTGATGCTTGCCAATTCAGTGTTTGATCCGTGACCAGCACCACCCCATGTCGACATCGTGTCGTTGATGGAGTAACCCTTGGACCGGTTGGTCTTGTATGGGTTGTCCTGGAAGTGGCTGTCAGCCCAACCTGGACCCTGGAATGCGGTCTGATCAGGACAGAGCTGTGCGGCAAAGTTCTTGGTGTATGGCTCGATGATGAACGGCCAGAAGCGACGCCAGTCACGATCTGTTCCATCTGGGGTTCGTCCGATGACGGAAATGTCATATTCCAAGTGACCTGGAATAACAGTTTCGTCGTAGTCTTGCATATACATCATGACTGCCAAACCAAGCTGCTTGGTGTTGGACAGACAGGAAATTGCGCGTGCTTTGGCACGAGCTTGTGCAAAGACTGGGAACAAGATAGCTGCGAGAATCGCAATGATGGCGATAACTACTAGTAGTTCAATCAGGGTAAATGCACTGGTTCGACCAGTGGACTTATGAATTGTATTCATTGACTAACTTCCTACCTCCTTGATAGGCGTGTCCGGCAACCGTTGCCGAACCGCGAATCTGTTTCTAAGATACCTAAATGACACCCTAATCACAGACAAAGTCGCGCAACAATGCGAAACTGTGTAAATCAGATGCTACGAATACTATTGGTCTATGTCAAGCATTAACTTACATGGGTCGTAGAATTGTCAAAGAACGCTGAATACAGGGTATTAACGTGTGCAATTCGCAGTCGTCACAACGGCGTATCGAACCCACGCTGATGAGACTGTGGATGTTACTTCTTTCCCTCTGAGATATGTCCCCAGTAACGACCCATCCAATAGGCAAGTAACCAGTCGCTTGGCCGGTCTTCGCGTTCCCCATTTCGCCCGATCACCGCAAAGTACGGCTCCTGGTCCCAGTTGCATAAACCCATCTCATCCCGTGGAACCAGCTTGCTCAGCTTGACACCATCCCGACCTGGTACACGGTCGAAGTCAACGTCCTCGCGGAAACGGTTATCCACCGTCCACTCAATCTGGTCTAGTGGCCATTCCCGTAATGTCGTCATGGAACCATCCAGTGAGACCCGCGAACCTGAGTATGTGTTGTAGACAAAGTCATAGAACGGGATGTTGTCGCGGACACAGTTTTGATGCCATTGCCGT
>CAIWTR010000700.1 GCA_903915615.1 uncultured Armatimonadota bacterium | reverse complement strand
TACGTTCAACATTAGAAGCGAACACCACCCGTAAAGTCAATCTGCAGCTGCTTGGCAGTGGTTGAGTAATATGCCCCGATAGCACGGCCATCCACGAGTTTTACGACTCCAAATTCAGTGTCTCTAAATCGCGTGATACCAAGCTGCGAGTCAATCCGGTTAACGCGGAGCTCCCAATCCTTCCGCAGCGGCATCGACACCGATGCACTCGTACTAGACTGATTTACATCCAAGCCCTGCGTTGAGTTCACAAACACACTCCCACCGTTCGGCGCCGACCAGTCGTACGCAAAACTAAGACGGTGCTTTGGCGTCGTCACCGATGTCAGTGTCACCAGCTGTGGCTGCTGCAGGTAATCGTAGGTCCACTGAAAATTGCTGGAGGGTGTCAGGGCTGTCCGAAAGGTCGATGAATTTTGCACGGCCAATCCGCCTCCATCAAGACCAACAACATCAACGTAATTGAGCGAGACAACCTGGCTGTAAAGCCACCTGGATGTGATTTTTTGTGGTGAACGAATCAAACGCGTGCCATAGGAATCTGCCATCGACTTCGTTGTGGCCGCAGATGCAACGGTCCTCTGCGTCGTATTCACAGCCGAAAGCGTCGCTCGCCAACCGGGCAGTCCAAGTTGAAATGGGTTACTTTCTATGGACACCTGTTGGCGATAGTCGGTGAAGCCTTGATCAATTTGAACATTTGATGACCCAACAAACCGACTTGCCGTCTGAAACATACCAATCCGGGCAAACGGAAGCTGATAACCGGCTTGAAGCGATCCATAGATGTCCTTGCCGTTCGGCACATCGACGAACAGAGATGCATCCGCCTTCGAACCAAACCTACTGGCATGCTGCAGGCGGCTACCACGGCGGCCATCCTGGGCATTTAGAACTTGAAATGTCCCTGAACCCAGCCGTGACCGATATTGCTGCTCTATGTCAATGCCCCAGCCGGTTCGACGTGCGACAGCACTGCTACCAAACTGCGCACCACGCCGTAAATGGACGACACCCGTACCTGACCGCGTTGCTTGATAGGTATAGGGAACATCAACGGTCAGCCCGGTGGATGCAAAACCAAGCAGCTGGTCACGAAAGAGTGTCCGCTGATAAACCGTCATGCGGTGCAGTGGCAATACAGCAAGCGTCTGGCCATCGATGAGAAGCCTTGCGTGCTTAAACAGCAGGTTGTAATCACCGCCTAGTTCCAGAGAAACCTCACTGGAGACTACACTGACATCTGCAGTGCTCTGGTCAACAATCCTGAATGTATCTGAACTAATAGACTGATTGGTTGGCTTGGCGAGCAATGAAATCGGATCCAGCGTCACAATCGTGCCTGTATCAAGCTCAGCAAGTAGCTGACGTCGAACTGGGTTCCAAGTTAGCCGTCTAACCGATGTGTCAACATCTCTCGTGGTCACTCGGACTCCACCGGTGGCGATGACAATCCCACTCACAACATCCACCTGCAAGGAGGTTGCCCTGATAGTAATCGCACCATTAGATGCCATCGCCAAGCCATTTTCTGAGAAGGCACCCAGAAGCCGACGTCCGGATGCTCCAGCGTTAACCGCATACACCAAGACATCATCGGAGCGAACCGTCAGCCATGTTGATGTAACTTGTAGCTTGAATGTCGCATCATCGACGAAGTCAACGGTCACCGATGCAGGAACTGCATTGCTACCGCCAATCACTGATGCAGTTACCTTGACCTGTCCCACTGTATTGGGGGCGATCAGCGAGACACGTGCGATACCACCTCGTGTCGTAACTTCGTCCTGATCAAACCGTCCCCCATTCGTTGCAAAACGAACAATGGTTCCATCACCCGCAGGTTGACCACCAACAAACACGCGAGCGGACAGGACAACGTTACTCCGACCATCCGCTCGAGCGAGAGTGCGATCAGCGGTCAGGTCAAGCACAGAACGCTGAGCATGTGCACCAACTGAAACCCCGGTAAGTGCCAGCGGAAGGACAAGATGTCGCCAAGAAATCATTAGCAGCATCATAGGCGCCAATTGCCAGCATAGCATCTGAGCAACTTGAGAAATCTACTGGTACCTCGATACAAATCTATAGCCAGCCAAGCAACGTTCACCACAAGCGAGCTTTGGATGCGTATTCGGGACTAAATTCCCTGTCAGCTCCGAATAATCACCACAATGAAGTTAATACACACACCGGAGTGTAAACCGTTCAGAACTTGCCTTAAAACAAAAAAAGCCCCGCAGGTACATTACATACCTGCGGGGCGTTCGATGAACGTTACTCACTGCCGCTATAAAGACCAAGCAAGCCAAGGTTGAACGCCGGGTTG
>CAIWTR010000699.1 GCA_903915615.1 uncultured Armatimonadota bacterium | reverse complement strand
GATTGGCAATTCTGCAACGCCAAGGTCCCGGCGGACATCCTGAATCATATGCACCAGATTGGACTCGTATTCTGGAACGGCTACGCGAGGATCAACGCCATCATTCCAGCCGTGGTACCAAACAAACCCAGCAAGCTCGAGTGGACCGCGGACACTTTTGAGAGCCTCTTGGATGTTAGCCATCATCAGGCGGTAGTACTTCCCGGTCACCCCGCCCGCGCTCGGCGGACGGAAGTCGCGGTACAAGCTCTTCCCACCCCAGGCGCACTTGATCAGCAAAATGTCATCCCGGATGGCATCGCCAACCACATGCCCAAATTGCAGTTCCGGTCCGAAGTGATGGACATCCAAATACGGAGTGAACCCAAAGCCAAGCGGCCCAGACTTTACCGGTGCGCCTTCGGGTTTGTACCAGACGTGGACATCCTTTCGTGTGCGCCAGCTGCCATCCGGGTTTTGGAGATGGCGCATTTGCCGCGTAAGCCTTGGCTCTTTGATGAGGGTTGCTAGCGTCCCGCGGCCATCGTTGTAGTCACGTCCCGTGAGGTCTACGACGGCCTGGCCCTCCATATTCGACTGCCCGGCGAGGATGAAAACCTGTGTCATGTCAAACCCTCCACTGTTGAGATTATGAACATTTCCATGATGATGCGAAGCTACTTCGACCTAAACTCGCGGCTCTGAACCACGGCGTGGACAAGCGAGCACAGTGTGACTCCATTACGTGTAACACCACAATTCGAAGAAGCAGCCGCGGGAAATGAAAAGAGATTTTTTCTTCTCACTTTGAGAAATTCAACCTTAAAAGACCACTTGTAACCTAGGTGAGAGTTGACCCACATCGAAATGTTACTCGTCACTTACTTCGACCTAAATTCCCGGCTCTGAACCACCGCATGAATCAACGAGCGCAGCGTGACTCCATCGCGTGTAACACCACAATTCGAAGAAGCAGCCGCGGGAAATGAAAAGAGATTTTTTCTTCTCACTTTGAGAAATTCATGCTTAAAAGACCACTTGTAACCTAGGTGAGAGTTGACCCACATCGAAATGTTACTCGTCACTTACTTCGACCTAAATTCCCGGCTCTGAACCACCGCGTGTATCAGCGAGCGCAGCGTCATCCCGTTCTTGCGGGCCTTTGCCACACTGCCATCCACCAGCTGCTTATCCGCCACACCAAGCTCACGCCCAAGCGCATACGTTGCCATCGCCCCGGTCAGGGTCCTGAGAAACAAAGCATCGTTCTTCATCAAATAGTCCTGAAGACCCATGACTCCCGAGATTGCTGCGCCATCCGGCATCTTTGCGCTGGCATCTATCAATGGATCATTCTTCTCAATCCGCCCCTGATAGCCGTGGCCCTCACGAAGCCGCCACTCGCCACACGCATTGTAGTTTTCAAGTGCAAAGCCAAGTGGATCAATCTTGTCGTGGCAGCGTGCGCAGGCAGGGTTTTTCCGATGGATCTCCAAGCGCTGGCGAACCGTTGCCTTGTCGATACCCGGAACCTTTGTGGCGATTTCACCGACATTTGCAACCGGCAAACCAGGGTCCTGCCCGAGCAATGTGCGCAGAATCCAGACACCGCGGGTAACCGGGGATGTCCGCGTCCCATTCGATGTAATCGTCTGGATGCTCGCCTGCGTCACGATGCCGCCGCGATGGCTTTCGGGTGCAACCGCCACACGGCGTAAGGCATCTCCCTTGACACCCGGGATGTCGTAAAT
>CAIWTR010000698.1 GCA_903915615.1 uncultured Armatimonadota bacterium | reverse complement strand
ACGCTCGAGGCACTCTATCTGAGACCGATGATGGAGCGGATACAGCGAACGGGGAGTGTTCAGCCAGGAATCTCTACCTTTCAGTTGATGATTGACATTAAAGCGAACTCCGCCGATGTTCTTCCAATCCTTGACCGTGCATTGAAGCCCTATGAACGCTGGCTGAGCCACGGAAGTAGCGCGGAATACATCCCGAATGCATTGGAAATCATCCTTTCTGGCGATAGACCGACGCGTCAGCTGGCTGCAAGACGCGAGCGAAACATCTTTGTCGATGCACGGGTAGATGATCTAAAGTCGCCGCAACCGGGTGTTTTTCGGATGGTCAGCGAAGCCTGGCTTTCGCATATCCCATGGTTTGGAAGCGGTCTCATCTCACGCCAGCATCGGGCATGGTTGTCCGACTATGTGCGTCGCGCAGATGACCTTGGAATCAAATCTAGATTTTGGGGCCTACCAGACACGCCAGCCGGTTGGAGAATTCTGGATGCTGCCGGTGTGAGCTGGATTGGCACAGACAAACTTGATGTATGTGCCGCTTGGATGGCAGCGAGGGGACTGTAATGGATTCCATTTCGATTTCCGGTTTTGGATATAAAGCCGATGTCTCCCTCCGTGGTGGTGGGTTACAAGGACTATGGCTGCATCACCACCCGATCACGACATCGTATGTGGATTTCGACAACCGTATCGGTGCTGAAGGAGATATCCTTGCGCCGTTTCCGGGGCGAATCAACCACGGGTGTTACCAGTTTGATGGCAAAGACTATGCACTGACCTTGAATGAGCGATCTGGGGTTCATGCCATACATGGGTTTGTGCGCTCTCTGCGCTGGGATGTTGTTACGCAATCAAACACGGAAGTTGTGGTTGGTGTTCAGACAGATCCCGTTGTCGGGTATCCGTTTGCCTTACGCTTACAGCTCAAATACACGATCACTGAAACGGGCTTGGAAGTCACGGCTAATGTTGAAAACCTCTCGCAGGAATGCGCGCCGTTTGCGATTGGATTCCATAGTTACTTCGTGGCAGGGGATGAATTTGTCGATACGAGTTCGTTGACGGTTCCCTTTGACAGAGTGCTTGAGTTCGAAGAATTGATTCCGACGGGGACGATTCTGGATGTTGCGGCTGCAGGCGTTGATTTCAGAAGCAGCAGACACATTGGAGCACAGGTGATCGACAACTGCTTCGTGTCGCCTCTAGGCACCAAGCCTGTCGTTTGTCTATCTGGGAAAGACTTGAAAGTCGAAGTCTGGATGGATCTGGATGCGTATCCAAACTGTGTGCTCTTCACCGGGGATACGCTGGTTGACGGACGAAAACGTCGGGCACTTGCGATTGAGCCGATGAGCTGTGCATCTGATGGCTTTAATCACCCTGAATGGGGACTCACAAGGCTGTCTCCAGGGGATGTCTGGGTTGGGACATGGGGTGTGCGTGCAACGACGCTAGATGGTTTAGGAAGCTAGAGTAAAGTATGTCTATTGATGCATTGTCTGCCATAGATGGCCGCTACGAAACAAGTGTTGCGCCCCTCAAGGAGTATCTCTCCGAAGTCGCGCTGATTCGCGCTCGGGTCACGGTTGAGGTTGAGTGGCTGATTCATTTGGCATCCGAACCTTCCTTACCAGCGATACGTGCAATGCATGCGGATGAGATTCAGCTCCTCCGAAACCTTGCAGGCAGCATAAACAACGAAGCGGCAGCAGGCATCAAGGAAATCGAGCGGACGACCAACCACGATGTAAAGGCGGTTGAGTACTGGATCAAGCGTAACCTCGCCGAGACATCCCTCGAAGATTTGTCCGAATGGGTTCACTTCGCATGTACATCGGAGGACATCAACAACCTCTCCCATGCACTGATGCTGCAGGGGGCAATCGCGAAGGTGATGCTTCCGAAGGCCGAAGAGGTTGTTGGCAAGGTCCGTAGCCTTGCGGTACCGCTCCTCGATGCCCCTCTGCTTTCCCGAACCCATGGTCAGCCCGCAAGCCCAAGCACGCTTGGTAAAGAACTGGCTGTCTTTGTCCATCGCTGGAACCGACAGCTGACACAGATCAAGTCCATCCCATTCTTAGGCAAAATCAACGGTGCTGTTGGGGCGTTCAATGCACATGTGGTTGCATTCCCGGATGCAAACTGGCCAGATATCGCCGAGCGCTTTGTCACAGGACTTGGCTTGACGTACAACCCATTGACGACCCAAATCGAGTCCCACGACTATATGGCTGAGCTCTTCCACGCATGGTCGCGCTTCTTAACAATTCTTCTGGACTTCGATAGAGATATCTGGTCTTACATCAGTGTGGGGGTCTTCCGTCAAAAGACGGTAGCGGGTGAAATCGGGTCGAGCACGATGCCGCATAAGGTCAATCCCATCGACTTTGAAAACAGCGAAGCAAACATCGGGCTTGCTGTCAGTTTGTTCGAACACCTTGGTGCAAAACTCCAGGTCTCACGTCTTCAGCGTGACCTGAGTGATTCCAGTGCAATCCGGGCTGTCGGTACTGCGTTTGGACACGCGTTGTTGGCTCTGGTCGCGGCGGGACGTGGCATCGGAAAACTGGATGCGGATCGAACCTTTATGCTGGCAGAGCTGGATCGAAACTGGGAAGTGCTGGCGGAACCCATCCAAACCGTGATGCGTGTCGAAGGGCTTGACCGTCCCTATGAGCGTCTCAAGGAGCTGACACGGGGTCAGCGTGTGGATGCCGCAGGCATGCTTGCATTCCTTGAGACGTTGGAGCTGTCAGAGGATGCCCTTGCTCGTCTGAAAGCGCTGCGTCCGGAAACGTACATCGGTATTGCACCGCAGCTCGGTGCTGCTGCCCTAGAGGACAACGGGTAACGTGCGCCAGTATCTTGGGCTGATTGCCGGATGTGTCCTTGTTGTGATGGGCACTGCATTTCTCCTGAGCCCGGCCACGCGGGTCTATGGACTGATAGTCATTGTCAGCGGCATTGTCGGTGTTTGGTACGGGATTGTCACACTTCGGCAGTCCCGCCAAGATAAGTATGACCTCTCGAAGTTGTTTGAAGGGGATGCGATGCCGGAAGGTGGGGAACAAACGCTCCCTGACAAATCTGGCTACTGCAGCGTCTGCGGTGCATTCATAGCATCGCCGTACAAACCATGTCCGAAGTGCGGCGCGGCACTTTAAACGCTGGTCACTGTCCAGGTCATCTAGCCTTGTCTTAGAATTTCCAAAAACTTTGTAGCACGGTAGACCGCGTAATCAATGTACGGTTTGGTCCATCCAGAGGGTCGACGCGGGACAGAATTACAAGGGCGCGAAACGTTAGGTGTCTTCCAGCGGTCCGCTCATATCCAACCGCAGACTCAAATTTTGACAGTGGCTGGTTCCGATAGTCCCACCGCTTTACGGCAGCGTAAAGGCCTTCGCGGGCTGAAATGCCCATACGTCCATCCACATAAAAGCCCCAGACAGGAGCGTCTTCATCAGCGCCAAACACGACTTCGCCGCGTGCTGCGTACTTTCCGACGAAGTACTGTGCATCGGCTGCAAATCTGGACTTCACAATGGTCGGAGATTCCTGTGTGCTGCCAGAAAGAAAGCTCTGCACAAAAGGCCCGTTGTCCGGTAGGCGACCTGTTAGCATCGAGCCGCCGATTTGTATCCGACCAGATTGTGTTAGGAAGTGCCTATCAAGTCGCGCGGAAAGGACTGTCTTGGTGTATGCATGGTCGGCATTCGGACCCGTGCCAGTTGTAATGCTGCCCGCATAGTGGAAGGGGCCGAACTCTCCTTCAATCATCGCTCCACGGTCAATACGGATTCCGATGGATTCGCTGTAAAGACTTTGGAAGGGATGCATCGATGTGTCGTACACCGCGGACAAACCGAAAGGCAGAACAAACTGTCCCGCACGTGCTGTTGCTGTGGCTCCTGGCAGCTCAAAGCGGTAATGGCCATAGAGCTCGGATGTCACAACACGCTCTGTTGAGCTGTTGGATTCCCGCACAAGCTGCAGGCGGATACCACCCTGCTCATTGCCAGACTTTGGATTGGCAACAATACCATCAACCGTAAATCGGACGCCCGCTAACGCATCTGCCGGCGTAGGAAAGTGACCATCCACAGCCCTGAAGTCAAGCGACAAATCGGTTAGGAGATTGAATTTTCGTTTGAAGTAGGGTACCGGTGAAAACAAGTCCGGATGACGCGTGCTTGTGGCTGGAAATGCCAGCGATGGAACCTCTCGTTTAGTGTCCGGTGGTGGGTAAAGCGCAAAGTAATTTGGCCGCTCGGGCGGTGGTGGAGGCGCTGAAGAAGCTGTCGCAGGGACCATCGCAAGTACGGCCATAACTGCCAGTCCGCATGTAGCCGATCGCCCGTGGGTTGTGTTCACGGTGGAATAGACAGTCGAACATCCCCGGAGGTTTCACACATCCTTTAATGCATCCAACGTGGTACACTGCCAAGCCAAAATTAGCCGTACTCTCGGGAGGAAATCGATGCCAAAGCCCATCGTAGCAGTAGTTGGCCGACCGAATGTCGGCAAGTCCACTTTATTCAACCGCCTTACAGGGCGACGTATCGCCATTGTCGAGGACACCCCTGGCATCACCCGTGATCGCCTCTACGCAGATGGTGAATGGAACGGTCGAGAGTATACCCTCATCGATACCGGCGGTATCTCGATGGATGCTGAAGACCCTATGCAGGTTCAGATCCGGATTCAGGCCGAAGTCGCGATGGAGGAAGCGGATGTCATTCTCATCGTCTGTGATGCGACACAGGGCGTAACTCCGAACGACATCGAGCTTGCGAATCAGCTCCGGCGAGCGCAGGGAACTCCGATGTTCCTCGCCATTAACAAGGCCGACAACATAAAGAGGGCACAGGATTCATCCGAGTTCTATTCCCTTGGACTTGGTGAGATTTATCCGATCAGTGCGCTCGGTGGTCGTGGTGTTGCCGACTTGCTCGATGACATCGTGGAAGCATTTCCAGCGATGGTTCCAGAGCCACAGATCGAAAGCGATGTCGTTCGCATCGCGCTCGTCGGACGGCCAAATGTTGGCAAGTCATCGATGTTGAATGCGATTCTTGGTGAAGAGCGTGCGATTGTAAGTCCTATAGCGGGTACGACACGTGATGCAGTTGACACTCCATTCGAATGGGATGGGCGTAAGATTGTTCTCGTTGATACCGCCGGTATCCGCCGAGCTGGGAAAATCCAAGGGACGGTTGAGTACTACTCTGTGCTCCGAGCCACGCGTGCGATTGAGCGCTGCGATGTTGCAATCACCGTCGTCGATAGCATCGAAGGTCTCCTCGATGGAGACAAGCGCGTCGCTGGTTTCGCACACGAAGAAGGTAAAGCAGCCGTTATTGCTGTCAATAAGTGGGACCTTGGACGCGCGAAAGCCTTGGCAACTTACCCACAAAAGGCCCCGATGACCGCTGTGACGCAGCACATTCGCGATGAAATGCCTTATGTCAGCTACGCTCCTGTCGCATTCTGTTCGGCAAAGGCATGTAGTGGTATCGGTCCGCTGATTGAAGCATGTCTTGATGCGGCGGATGCGAACGCGATGCGTATTACGACCGGTGAACTGAACCGTATTTTCCGTGATGCGGTGGATGCACGACCAACCAGCCACAAGGGCCACACGTTGAAGCTGCGCTACGCAACGATGGTTTCCGTGAAGCCTCCGACGATTATCCTAAAGGTCAACGATCCTGAAAGTCTGCACTTTACGTATCTACGATACTTGGAGAATCAGCTACGTAAGCATGTCGCGTTCGAGGGAACTCCTGTCAAGATTATTGCTCGTAAGTCCAATGCCAAGGACGAAGATTAATGCGTAAATGGGGGATCATCCATACGAATGATTTTCATGACCGGCTGTCCCCCAATGCTGCCAATCGCCTTGTCGGGATTGTTGAATCATGCCCGTATCCACACCTTGTCCTGGATGCGGGAGATTGCATAAAAGCGGGAAACCTTGGGGCAAGTATTGGACAGGAACGCATTTGGAACGAAATGCGCCGTGTTGGCTATGATGCCATCACGGTAGGAAATCGGGAAACACACCCGATGCTATCCGTAATTCGCGGGAAGCTCGCAGGAGTGCCTTGCCCAGTTCTGTCTGCAAATCAGGTCTCTAAAAGCGGAACCGCTTCTCTACCTTTCACATCACACATCTGTGTAGAAAGGGCTGGTCTAAAGATTGGTGTCATAGGCGTTACCGTACCGATGGTGACCCGACGCTCCAAAATGTCCATCGCATGGGATACGGTATTCGAACCTCCCATCGATACAGTCAAGACTCTTGCACAAACCCTTAGATCGCAGGTTGATGTTCTCATCGCGCTTACACATATCGGAATCGCTGCTGACAGAGCACTGGCAGAGGCGGTACCTGATATCGATGTTATTGTAAGTGGCCACTCGCATAGGCTTCATACAGAACCCGAAGTGGTGAATGGTATTCCTATATTGCAAGCAGGATCGTTTGGACGATTTGCCGGAATGGCCGTGTTTGAAGATTCAGTTCTTGTTGATTATTCGATGATCGCATTGGATGGTACAGAATGAGTATGGGCTGGGCTGAAACTACGCTATCTTGTTGCGTTTGTGGAACGCGTGGCGCAAAGCATTGGCGTCTGGCTGGTGACCACCTGCTGGGAGGGCCACGCTGCTTTAAGGCCGTCAAGTGCATCCGCTGTGGAACCGTACGGCTTGATCCGCGACCATCCCACGAGACGATGGCCAAGCACTATGCGCCAGTCATTTATGCGCGAGCAGAGGGGGATGCTGGTGACAGTGGTCTGAACACACGCCTTCAGTATGCGGCAGATCATATAGCCAAGCGGATTCTGAAGACGGCAGATCGTGAATGTGGTCGCTTTCTCGATGTTGGCTGTGGAGATGGACGGGTAATGGCTGCGATGCAGCGCTCCGGTTTTGATGTGAATGGCATCGAAACCGACCCTGTCGCCGCCGAGCTCGCATTTGGCCGGACAGGTGTCAATCCTTTCATCGGCGACTTACATTCCTTTGATACGGGTGAACAGTTCGATGTCATCTCGTTCATCCACTGTCTTGAACATGTCGGAAACCCTCGGGAAGACCTTGAGCGCGCCTATACGCTTCTCAAGCCCGGTGGAATCCTGTACATCGCGGTGCCAAATGCGGGGTCCCTGGAATCAAGCCTCTTCGGGTCCTGCTGGTATGCACTCGATTTGCCCCGGCACTTCTGGGGGTTTAACCCTCGCTCGCTGCAGCGAATCATCGAGGAATCAGGGTTCTATCTGAAAAGTACGCATTTCCAGCCCTTGGTGAATAGTCTGCAATCGCTTCGTTATGCGATGCGCGCGGTATCCGGGCGGCCCCTCGGTGACAATGATGATCCTGGTTCCGGTGTGACGGACAAGGATGGAAGCCTTAGAACCAAGCTCTTCATCGGCCAGCAGCGCCTGTCCGATATGCTCGGGGATGTCATTCAAGGGGAAGTGATGGAGCTTGCAGCACAAAAGCCTGCATAGGTACCGGATAAACAGCCAATGATACTGATAAGTCTAATTGCAATCCTGACATGGTCGTTTTCAGCCATCGGGGTCGGCCGTCTCCTAGTACCGTCGTGGGCTTGGCGGCCGTTTGAGCGAACTGCACTTGCATGGACCGTCGGAACGGGTTTGCTTCCACTTGCCGTGATGGCTATTGGGCTTGCAGGTCAAGCGAGGCCGATGGCAATCTGGGGGACAATTTGCGCCATTGGAGTCGTCTCGTGGCTGGTCGGGTTGACACGTGAGAAACCGCAGCTGAAACTCACCCTTCCGAGGCTCAACCTACAGGGATGCTTGGCACTCGGACTGGTTCTGATCATGGTTCTGGCTGCTGGCGTTGGCGCCGCAGCACCTCCTGGAACGCTGGAATGGGACACGCTCTCCTACCACTTTGCAGTCCCAAGGACATGGCTTAGAGCCGGACGCATCCACTTCATTCCCTACGACCATCACTCAAACTTTCCCTTTACGATGCAGCTCGGTTACTTGGCGATGCTGTCGGCAGGAAGCGAAGCCGCTGCAAAGTGGCTGCATACGCTCTGCGGACTGGCACTTGCCATAAGTGTGTATGCAACATCGCGACGCCTAATCCCAAACAGCAAATTCGCTCCCCTGGTAGCGGTTGGGGCATTGCTGTCGATCCCGATGGTTTTTTGGGAGATGACGGTTGCCTATGTTGACATTGCCACGACGCTTTTCGTGTGGACATCGCTCTCAATTCTCCTTCTTCTCATGAAGACGGAAGGCGAGACGACACCAAGTCAGTCGCAGCGATTGCAAATGCTAGTCCTCAGTGGAGTCCTCATGGGCTGCGCCCTTGGAACAAAGATGACAGTCTTGCTGTTCTGGGGGATGATTCTAGCCGGGATGCTTTCCTATGGATTTTTCATCCGAAAGACGCAGCTCGCAACGACAGTAAGTCATGCAGCTATCTGGGGCGGGCTTGGCTTGGCTGTCGGTAGCCCTTGGTACATCAAGACATTTCTCTACACAGGCAATCCGGTATACCCGTACTTCTATCAAATCTTCGGTGGCAAATATTGGACAGCTGAACATGCAGCCCGCTACGCCGTGGATCAGGCAGCCTTTGGACTTGGTAAAAAGCCTGTCGATGCACTGATGGCACCTTGGAATCTGGTCAATGAGGCTTTGCTCGTCGGGCAACGGCCGTGGATTTTTACGGAATACGTTCAGTTTGGCCTCGCCCCTACATTGGTGATTGCTCTCGTGGGCTTACTTTGGGTGGCTCCCAAGCTGTCACGGGAATCACTTTCGATACTGTTCTTTGGCCTCGGAATCGGGGCAAGCTGGTTTGTTTTGATGCAACAAACGCGTTACCTGCTCCCTGGCATTCCCTGCGCAGCGGTGCTGATGGGAGTCGTCTTCGCAAATGCAACCAAGCCACTCCGGGTCACACTTGCGGGCATAACAGCCATTTGTTTTGTCTGGACATTATCAGTGTGTTCGCCCCTGATCACGGATGGCATTAATACTCTGACAGCACGCCAATCTCGGGAAGAGCAGATCTTTCGGCGCTTGGGGCCACTGGGCAGAGCCTCTGTCTGGATTAATCAAAACACTCCCATCGATGCAAAGGTGGCTCTGTTCGATGAGGTTCGGGGATATTACATCGATCGACAGATTCTCTGGGCGGAACCTAATCACGCGGATGGATTGCTTCCATGGGCTTCGTTTGCTGACTCTGCTGCACTCGCCAGAGAATTGAAGCAACGTGGCTACACAACTGTGCTAATCAATAATGCCAATCGAAGCGCTGATAAGGGATCTGTATCCGGTGGCTGGAGAGCTTTGGTTGATGATGCCGTGTTATCCGGACGCTTTACACCGCTCGTAAGCTTTGGAAGAGAAGGACAGGAAACCGTTGTCTATGGCATCAACATCCAATAAACAGATTCCAACACATGCAGTCCTCGGAGTGTTGGCGTTTCTTGTATCCGTTCTCTTTGTAGCAATGGTTCCATTTGGCAATAATCCAGATGAAGCAGCTCACTGGGATAACATTCGCCTGATCAGCACGACAAAGCGTCTGCCAGTCTTTGTCCCTCCGCCTGGCAGGGCACCTCTTCCTGAAAATGTCATCAGCTCCATTCAGCGTGCCACAGGGATGACTGACCTTCCAGAAGGTGCGCTTAGCCGGGATGAAGCCCATCAGCCACCGTTGTTCTACTTGCTCGCAGCGATTCTCAAAGTGCTTGGTGGTGACTTTCTGGTTATCCGCCTCCTGTCGGCGATCCTTGCCGGACTGACTGTTGCATATTGCTGCAAGTGGATTGGTACCCAGTTTGGGGATGACTTTGTGCGCCCCCTTGGAGCATTCCTGTGTGTGCTGCCGGTACAAGCTCAGCTTGGTGGGGCCGTGTCCAACGATGCGCTGACCCACTTGCTCTGTGCGATTATCATCGGTGAAGCGCTTACGGTCATCAGAAGTAAGAATGTCGAGCTGCGTGCTCTCATTCTATTAGGAGTTGCAATCACCGCTGGACTGTATGCAAAGCTAACCGTCCTTCAGTTACTGCCGTGGTTGGTGATCGTGGCTGCCGTTTACAAAATCAAGTCTGCGGGACTGACTGTGAAGTTTTGTAGCCAATTCGCTATGATGCTTGTTGGCGTTGGAATCTTGACTGCCCCGATGTGGCTGCGAAACCTCAGTCTCTATGCGGATCCACTTGCACGGACCATTTACGTTGCGACCGGACCAAACTTCAGCCCAGCTGATATCGAGAAGGTTGCGGGATGGTCGCATGCAGACTACATCCGGCAAGTCGCTGTGAGGTCTCTTGCATCGTTTTGGTATTTTGTTCACCCAAACACACCGCTAAGCAGATTCGCGGGGGAGCCGTTGCCATTTGTTGTCATCATGTTTGTGATCACGCCGGCATTAGTAGGAATCATCCGCGCATTTCGTGATCCACAAAACCGAGTGAATGTCCCATTGATGAGCGCATTGCTCCTTGTTCCAATCGTAATCATGCCGTTCTACTATGCCTTTATCTCTCAGGTTTTCCAGGCACAGGGACGCTATTTTCTACCCGCACTCCTTCCAATCTCGGTGCTTACCATTGTTGGATGGAAGCATCTATCAAAGCTGCAGTGGTTAGCCTACACTCCTGCTGTGATTTTGGGGCTCCTGACCATTAAGCAGCTCCTCGGTGGAGGTTTCGCATCCCAATGAAGCAACGTAGCAATGTTTTGATGGTGGTGTTGATCAGCATTTACATCGCAATTGGCTTCCAATGGCTAAGTACGACACCGCTCCAAGGGATACAACTCCCTGACAACTTACCGGCATCGATGGCAAGTGAGACCCGTTTGTACGGACTCGGCCCGGATGAAAAAGAGCATCAGATTTACATCGAATCGATCGCTGCTGGAAAGGGAATCCCGAAGCCATCACCAGATCGTAGAACAGACCCTGAGCAGTACGTGTCCTACCAGGCGCAGCATCCACCACTTTTCTATGCCGCGGCTGCTTCGGTATGGAAGGCGCTCGGCGGTGCCACACCATCGATGCGAATAATGTCCATCCGGTGGCTTTGTTTGCTGTTTGGTGCCATCAGCATTTGGTTTTCGTATTGCATTGTAAAACTCACCTTCAAACAAGAAACGGCAGGCCTTGTATGCGCGGCCGTGATGGCGTTTACGCCGATGTTCGGTCACATGCATGGAAACATTTCGAACGAGCCGATGGCAATGGCATTGGT
>CAIWTR010000697.1 GCA_903915615.1 uncultured Armatimonadota bacterium | reverse complement strand
CTTGAGGACTCGGAACTTGCGATGTCAACGCTTGCCTGCAAGCTACCTGATGACCGATTTGATGACCCGAATACGGTAAAGGTTGTTCTAAAGCGCAATGGTGATGCGTTGTACTTCTCCCGCGCTGGTATTCCGTTTCCACGGTCGGTGGGCACCGTTGCACCGCTGCAGCACGTTGGGCTCTATGCGTATCGAAGGTCATTTCTTTCCACGTTTCCGACCTTGGAGAGAACGCCGCTTGAGCAAACGGAGTCACTCGAACAGCTGCGGGCGCTCGAACATGGCTACAGAATCCGAGTTGTACACACATCCCATGTGCCAGAATCTGTAGATACTGCCGAAGACCTTGAGCGAGTGCGAGCCCTGTTTTCAGAGGAGTAAGAGATGTCCAGATTGATGACCCGACGGGTTGAAGTTACAAGTGATGTTCATATTGGTGATGGTCTGCCATTTGTTCTGATGGCTGGTCCATGTGTGATCGAAGACATTGAGCTTTGCCGCACGATCTGCCGCGAAGTGCAACAGATTACACGGCAGCTTGGAATTCCGTACATTTTCAAAGCATCGTTTGATAAGGCAAATCGGACATCCGTTCAGTCGTTCCGTGGGGATGGCATGCAGGCAGGGCTCGATGTTCTTGCAGCGATCAAGGCTGAGTTTGGGGTTCCTGTTGTCACCGATGTCCATCAGGCTGACCAGTGTGCGGCGGTTGGCGAAGTCGTAGACGTCATTCAAATTCCCGCATTTCTATGCCGGCAAACAGACCTATTGATCGCAGCAGGCGAGACCGGGCGCGTCGTAAACATCAAAAAAGGCCAGTTTATGGCTCCTGAAGATATCGCTCAGGCGGTTCGAAAGGTTGAGTCGACGGGGAATAAACGCATTCTTGTCACGGAGCGCGGAGTTAGTTTTGGGTACCACAATCTGGTAGTCGATTTCCGCGCGCTTCCGATTATGGCCGCAGCAGCTGGTGTCCCTGTTGTCTTTGATGCCACCCATGCGGTGCAGCAGCCTGCAGCCCAAGGACATGCAACAGGTGGAACCCGTGAATATGTTCCTCATCTGGCAAAAGCTGCGGTTGCGGTTGGCATCGATGCGTTGTTTTTAGAGGTGCATCCTGATCCTAAAAACGCGATGTCAGATGCTGCAACGGTCTTAAATCTGGCTGACTTGGCCGAGCTCCTCGCTACTTTGAAGCGGATCGAGGGTGCGGTTAGCTGATCAGGGCAGAGCGATGGCGCCAAGTCCCTGCGGGACTTGGCTGCCTGTCACGTAGCGTAAGTCAAACGTTATTCCCCGAAGACGCGCATCTGCAAGAACGGCAAATGCAACCGCCTCGCGGGCATCCCCGGGAATACCCAGTTCATCCAATGGCTTCGTTTCAATTCCAGCGATTCGCTCAAACCTTGAACGCAAGTCCCGGTTGTGGGCTCCCCCACCAGAAACATAAACGCAAGTCGGCGCACTAGGAAGCGAATGCATCGCCGTGGCGATCGTTGTTGCCGTCCATTCGGAAATCGTTGCCAAGAGATCTGCGGTTCGAATACCATCCCTGCCAGCGAGCAGCCTTTCAATAAATAGCTTTCCAAATTGTTCCCTGCCATAGCTGACTGGCGGACCCGCTGGAATATGCCACTCCTGCAGCGCATCCAGAAGGTCAGGCAACACATTGCCACTTGCAGCAATCTGTCCACCATCATCAAATCGCAGCCCCGTCCGTGCGAACATCACCTGATCCAAAACCATGTTCCCAGGGCCGGTGTCAAAACCGATTGGGGGTGAACCGGATGCGAGGTAGGTAACATTTCCGATACCACCGATGTTCTGAATGGCTATTGCGCCGTCATTGAGGTGGTGATGAAACATCAGGCTGTCTGCCGCAGGAACGAGAGGCGCTCCCTGACCGCCCGTAAGCATATCGGCGCGGCGAAAGTCAAAAACTACAGGACATCCAAACGCTTGTGCACACGCATACGGATTGCCCAGCTGAAGCGTTGATGACGAACATCCACTGGGCGGTGTAGGAACATGCGCGACGGTTTGTCCGTGAAACCCGATGGCATCCAACGTGATTCCGTGTGATGTAGACAATGCAAGCAAGGCAATGCAAAAACGATCACCCACCATTCGGTCCACGATGGCGATCTCTTGCGCCGAAACGGGCTCGGTTGACACCCGGAGAATGGCATCGCGCTCAGCGGCTGACCATGTAGATTCCGCGTAACCAAGCACTTTGACATCAATGTTGTCGCCATTAGGGACTATTCGGATGATTGCAACATCGATTGCATCCACCGATGTTCCGGACATCAGACCGGCTACGATACGCTCTCTATTAGCGATGTCTCTCAAGAGCACATTGCCACCATTTTTTCAATATGTCGTCGAAGTACTGGATAGGTGTGCTCTTCACGACAGACATCATGAAGCGCTCCTGAAAGTCTGTCGATGTCGACATCACCACGCATGACAGTGCGTATTACGTTTGCAAGGTGGTCACTGTCTCCGACATTTACAAGCAACCCGTTTTCACCATCCGTGATCAGCTCACGCATGTGCGGTGTATCGCTTGCAATTAAAAGCTGTCTCGCAAAGCCCGCGCGGACCGCGATGGAAAAACCAGAGGCAAAAGCTGTCGATTTCAAGATCCCCAAATGATGCTGATACGTTTGGAAGGCGTTGTCTGTCTCATCGGCTGTGGCGTTTAGGTGACACGTAATGGCCGGTGATGTCACCGATACCTTTCTTGTAAAGCGGTCGACAATGATTCCGCTATCCTCCGCTGCACGCGCCAAGGTCATGTCATCCCGGTTACTGTCGCCAACTGAAACCCAGTCCTTCGACTTTTTCGTTAGTGGACGGTCGGTTTGCTGCCAAACGGTGGGCGACACATCATGTGCATGAACCCCTGTACTCATCTGGAGTGTAGGAATGTCCGCACGGCTGAAACACGTCACGATGGAAGCCCGTTTGAGGGATGAAGATAACAGCGCGTTGACTCGCCTATTGGTTGACTTGGGGAGAATGCCAAGCGCAACCCAAGGGTTTTTGGCACCCGTCACTCTCATGGCAAAACTCGTTGCAATAGCGGCCGATGCCTCCCAAGTTACAAGGCAATCGTTAGGTTTGATTCTCCTTGCAATTTTTACTGTGCATCGAAGTACGTTCGGAATGGACCGTTTTACATGCAGCTCTGGGACGGAACATACAGCGGTATTCGAATATGCATCGGCGTTCTCAAAGACCCACTTACCCGGTTCAACCCATGGGAGCACTAGTAAATTATTGTGGTCTTGCCTTGCCATCGATGTCTCCATCACGCTGTCAGATGCCGTAACGCCGTGTCCCGGTTATACTCCAACTTAATGACCACTGAAAACATTGTCGTTCAAGGCGGCGTAGTTATCTATAACCCAACGGCGGGTCGCGGGCAAGGGGCTATTTTAGTTGAAGAGGCCAAAATGCACCTTGGCGATGCTTTTGAGTGGGTACCGACGCTCCGAGTGGGACATGCCACAGAACTCGCTAAATCCTACGCAGGGAAGGTGCCAACGATTGTTGCGTGTGGCGGAGATGGCACCGTTGGCGATGTAGCCCGCGGGATATATGGCACAGACACCAACCTTGGTGTCCTCCCCGTAGGTACTGGAAACGATTTTGCACGAAACCTTGGTATTCCACTTGATGTAAAAGAGGCCTGTCTTGCCATCATGGGCGGGACAATCCGCTATGTTGATGTGGGTGAGATAAACGGAAGCATCTTCATCAACAATGCCGGAATCGGCTTTGATTCGCACGTGATGAAAACCATGAACTCAGGAATACGCTTTCTGCGTGGGCAACCCGCGTTTATGTTGGCGATTTTGAAGTCGATTTTTGTGTATAAGCCGTTTCATCTAACTCTGAAAACGGAGGACATCGAGCTGGATGTCCCCAAGGCACTCCTCGTCAGCGTCCTCAATGGTCAGGTCTACGGTGCTGGGCTTCCG
>CAIWTR010000696.1 GCA_903915615.1 uncultured Armatimonadota bacterium | reverse complement strand
TCCGAGCAAGTCAGATGACAGTGTTGCTCCGGAAGGGGATGAAAATATCTTCCTCTTGGTACCACTGGCACCTGGCATGGAAGACACCGATGAGCAGCGCGAGCGCATCTTCGACATCATCATGGACCGCCTCGAGCAGCGCACGGGCGAGAGCATCCGCGACCGTATCGTTGTCAAGCGAACCTATGCGCACAAAGACTTCATCAACGACTACAACTCGTTTAAGGGCAATGCATACGGACTTGCGAATGTGCTAAAGCAAACCGCCATCTTCAAACCCCGGATGGTGGCGAAGAAGGTTCCGAATCTGTTCTTTGCTGGGCAGATGACGGTGCCGGGACCAGGTGTTCCGCCAAGCCTGCTCTCGGGTCAGATGGCCGCAGATTTGGTCGAGCAGTACTTCGCTAATCGCTGATGCCGCTTACTCGCGGAAGTGGCATCCCACCGATGTACGGTTGGTCCAAGCAGCCTGTGCGACCAGTGTCGCCGTCCGCGCGGCGTTTCGGAGTCCGATGAGGCCATCTGTCAGGTGTGTCGTACGGTAGAAGAACTCGATTTCCTGCTCGAAGCGTCGCAGCTCGCGTAGCGCACGCTCAAGGCGCTGCGTTGTACGGACAAGGCCAACGTAGTTCCACATCAGGGCCTTGATCTGTCCATAATCCTGTCCAATCAGGGCTGGGTCAGGAGCTCCGCCATCCGCATATTCCCAGTCGGGATAGTTGCTTGGATTCGGTTGATGGAGCAAATGAAGATTTGCCTTAATGTGCTGTGCGGCCCGGTCGCCCCACACAAGGCCCTCGAGCAGACTTGTGGATGCTAGCCGGTTGGCGCCGTGCAGTCCGGTACATGCAACCTCACCGACGGCATAGAGTCCAGCAAGTGTTGACTGACCCCAGTCATCCACCCAGACGCCACCACATGCATAGTGCGCACCAGGTACGACGGGAACCAGCTCTTTGGTGATGTCGACACCCGCATCCGCGCAGCGCTGAAGAATCGTCGGGAAGTGGTGACGGATACGCTCTTCCGGAATGTAATCGCGCAGATTGAGATAGACGTACGGGACATCGTGCTCAAGCATCTCCTGATAAATCGCGCGGGCTACGACATCACGGGGGGCGAGGTCCTTCCACACCGCATCGTACTTGTCCATAAACGGCGTGTTGTCCGCATGGACAAGGCGGCCACCATCCCCACGAACCGCTTCAGTGATCAGGAAACGTGCGCCATTTGCTCCAACAAACGTGGTCGGATGGAACTGCACAAACTCCATGTTGATCACGCGGGCTCCGGCACGGTACGCCATCGCCTGGCCATCCCCGCGGGCGCCAAGCGGATTCGTATTGTGCGCGTAAATCTGCCCGAGGCCACCGGTGGCAAGCACGGTCGCACGCGCCATCACCTTAGTCACCTGACGCGTCCGCCGGTCATGGAAGTAGGCCCCGACACAGGTGAGCGGAGCATAAACCTGTAAGCGGTCCACTGAGTGGTGGCTGCTGGTGATGAGGTCAATGCCCGTCTGCTGGGTAAGCAGCGTGACGTTTGGATGTTCCTTTAACGCCTGAATCAGCTTGACTTCGATAGCCTTGCCTGTTGCATCCGCGACGTGGACAATGCGCGCAAGCGAATGCCCGCCTTCACGGGCGAGGGAAAGCGTACGGCCTTCAACATCAAATTCGATACCGAGGCGGTTGATCAGGACATCTTCAAGCAGGCGCGGGCCGTTTTCAGCAAGGACTTTGACCGCATCCGGGTTAGAGAGTCCCGCTCC
>CAIWTR010000695.1 GCA_903915615.1 uncultured Armatimonadota bacterium | reverse complement strand
GTCGATGTGGCCGCAAACGGCGAAGCTGCCCTCCAGCAAGTCCGTCAGCGTCGCCCGGCGCTGGTGGTTCTAGACTTGATGATGCCGGTGATGGACGGATTTACCTTCGCTGATCAGCTACGGGCTGAGCCAGGCTGTGACGATATCCCGGTTGTCGTGCTCACGAGTAAGTCGCTTACGCCGGATGATCACAAGCGCCTCAATGGCCATGTCGCTGACATCCTGACCAAGGGAGCCTATCAGCGCGGCGACTTGCTCCAGCTTGTGCGGAAACTAACTGCAGCATCGGATGAGAATCCTCCGCTACAAACAGAGCTTCCTATTTAGCCTGCCGCCGTGCGGTTGCAGAACATCTATATAGCCAGAGGTACCCGCTTAGACGGAGCCTTTGCCCCTCGCCAGTAGCTGTAGCTCCGCGTTATCCGGCCGGTCCATGTGTGGGCAGCAGGTGTTATGAACCGGGAAGAGTTTGCCCGGGTTCAAGAGGCCATTCGGGTTGAAGACATCCCGGATACGCTTTTGCAGTTCCAAGTCTTCCGGGGTGAAAACCATCCCCATGAACTCTTGCTTCTCGAGGCCAATGCCGTGTTCACCCGTCAGCGTACCGCCGGCATCCACACAGGCACGCAAAATGTCACCACCTGCGGCAAGCACTCGCTTAACTTCATCCTTGTCACGCTCATCAAAGAGCACAACCGGGTGCAGGTTGCCATCGCCCGCGTGAAAAACATTCGCAATCCTAAGATTGTATTTTGCAGCGATCTCTTCAATCTTCTCGAGGATCTCAGGGAGTTTTGTGCGGGGAACGACGCCGTCCTGCGTTGCATGGCTAGGCGCAAGCCGACCAAGTGCGCCGACTGCTTTTTTACGCGCCGTCCATAGCTTTGCGCGTGTGGCAGCATCGGATGCTACTTCAACGCGTACAACACCGCCATCAATGCAGAGCTGCTCGACCTTTGCGGTTAAGCGGTCCAACCCGGCTTCCGGGCCATCCATTTCGATCAGCAGAACCGCACCAGCATCGGTGGGCAGGCCCAGGTGGTAGCTCTCTTCCACAACGCGCAAAATCGTCTGATCAATCATTTCGAGTGCCGCTGGAATAATGCCGGCAGCAATAATGCTCGAGATAATCTTCGTCGCGACGGCAACACTGGGACACACGGCGAGCAGTGTCCGAATCGCTTCTGGAGCACGCACAATCTTGACGACAACTTCGGTGACAATCGCGATGGTGCCTTCTGAGCCGCAGATGATACCCAGGATGTCTAGTCCAGGCTGACTCGCATCGAGGGTCACAATGTCACCCGATGGCAGAACAATGGTCGCACCAAGGATGTGATTTGCGGTTACGCCGTACTTCAGCGTATGTGGGCCACCCGCGTTGTTCGCGAGGTTACCGCCAACGGTACTCGCTCCCTGCGACGATGGATCCGGTGCATACAGAAACCCATGAGGCGAGACGGCTTTGGTCAGCGTTGTGTTGACCACACCCGCTTCCGCATGCACACGCCGGTTTGGGATATCCACCTTGAGGATGCGGTTCATCCGTGAGAGACATAGCAAAACCATGTTCTCACGGGCCATCGCACCACCCGCAAGGCCAGTACCAGCCCCTCGTGGCACAATGGGCACTCCATGTGAACGACAGAGCTTGACGATTGCGGCTACCTGCTCAGTACTGCTAGGCAGGACGATTGCACCCGGAGGGGCTTTCTCAAGCGTGTACGCATCCGATGCATATGCGTGACGCTGCGCATCGCTTGTTCGCAAGCCATCATCCGTCACGATGAGGCGTAGCTGCTTGAGAAATCCCGGGTCTAGCATT
>CAIWTR010000694.1 GCA_903915615.1 uncultured Armatimonadota bacterium | reverse complement strand
GTCGTCATGGCCTCCTTTAATGATGCCACCACACGCGATGTCACACGTTTTTCTAGTCTCCGAGTCGCTGACGGCAACATCGTCAAACTCGATGAAGATACGATCAAACCTGTCGCCGATGCCGGTGCTACGGAACTCATCGCCACACTCGGCGGTCAGACAGCGATAGCGCCCATCGCTTTGAAGGACGGAAAGACAGACCGCCCTGTTTCCTACCATCTTGATGTGATGCCCATCTTCCTTCGCGCTGGTTGCAATCAAGGCGGCTGTCATGGTGCCGCACGCGGTAAAGATGGCTTCCGCATTAGCCTCTTCGGCATGGACCCTGATGGCGACTACACCCGCATCACTCGCGAGATGGTTGGTCGTCGTGTGAATCTCGCTATCCCAGAGGACAGCACAGTGGTCGAAAAAGCCATCGGTGCCGTGCCTCATTCCGGCAATCAGTGCTACGCGCCTGAGTCAGAGTACAACAAGACAATGATCGAGTGGATCACCAATGGCGCACAGAATGACAAGCCTGACATCGCCAAGGTCACTGGCATTGAGATTTATCCAAAACAAATAGTCCTAGAAGGTGCTGGAAATACCCAGCAGATAACCGTGCGCGCCAGCTATTCTGATGGCACAGACCGCGATGTGACAAAGCTAGCCTTGTTCATGTCCAACAATGATCCTACGGCCAGTATCAGCAAGGAAGGACTCGTCACTAGCGGTGATCGCGGCGCAGCATTCATGCTCGCCCGGTTCAATGTCTATAGCGTCACCAATCAAGTGCTCGTTATTCCTGCCAAGCTCCATTACGAGCGGCCAAAGCTCGTCGAGACCAACTACATCGATCAGCTTGTCGATGAAAACCTGCATAAGCTGCGCATCCTGCCGAGTGGTGTCTGCACCGATGAAGAGTATGTCCGCCGCGCCTACATCGACGTCGTTGGCTTGTATCCGCAGACGACTGACATTCGCAGTTTCCTCGCTGATACGAATCCCAAGAAACGTGAGGCGCTGATCGACACATTGACGCAGCGCAAAGAGTTTACTGAGATCTGGGTCATGAAGTGGGCCGAGTTGCTCCAGATCCGCTCTGGCATTGCGGGAAATAACAACCAGCCGCCCTTCTACAAGAACGCGCTGCTTTACTACAACTGGCTTGCGGAACGAATCGGTAAGAACATCCCACTCGATGAGATCGTTAAAGAGCTCGTGTCATCCACAGGCGGCACGGTCTCCAGTCCAGCGGTGAACTTCTACCAGACCGAGCTTGATCAGCTCAAGCTCACCGAAAACGTCGCTCAAGTCTTCATGGGCATGCGCATTCAATGTGCCCAGTGTCATAATCATCCTTTCGACCGCTGGACCATGGATGACTACTATGGATTCAAGGCATTCTTTTCTCAGATTGGTCGCAAGCAGACTGATGACCCGCAGGAAGTCATCATCTACAACCGCAAGGGCGGTGAATCGAAGCACTTCCTGACTCAGGCCGTTATGAAGCCCAAGTTCCTTGGCGGTGAAACTCCCGAAATCAAGCCTGGGGAGGATCGTCGCAAGGTGCTCTCTGAGTGGCTCGCATCACCGCAAAATCCCTACTTTGCCCGTAACATTGCCAACATCACCTGGGCTCATTTCACTGGTGTCGGCATCGTTGATCCTGT
>CAIWTR010000693.1 GCA_903915615.1 uncultured Armatimonadota bacterium | reverse complement strand
GTAGGCGTTCCGAGCCGAGCGATTCGTATTTCCGGAGGCGGTGCTCAGCGCATCCACGATGCACTTCTTGCGGGAACTGTTCCGGTGGCGAGTCAGCTAAAAGATGGATGCTTGCTCATCGATATGCGAAGCATTCAACCCCCTGATGTCGCTGATTTGAAGTTCGCACTCCGGGAAGTTTTCACTGCCCGAAGTGCGAAAATGTCAAATCCTTAGAGGGCACATGCGGCATCGATTGCCGCCAGCTCATCGGATGACAGCTCTGCGCCACCGAGAGCCGCGAGGTTTTCTTCGATCTGTTTTACAGAGCTTGCGCCGATCAGCGCGCTTGTAATAAGAGGCTTGCGAAGCACCCACTGCAGCGCCAGCTGAGCCAGCGAGACACCGCGACCTGCCGCGACGGCCGCGAGCGCTTGAATGCGGACTTGTTGTCGCTCGACTTCACTGGTCTGGAGGAAGCCGTGTGACTTTGCAGCCCGTGAATCCTCAGGAATGCGCTCAAGGTAGCGGTTTGTAAGCAGGCCCTGGGCCAGCGGACAGAATGGAATACAGCCAATGCCTTCATCTTCGAGGACATCGGTGAGGCCATCTTCAATCCAGCGGTTCAGGATGTTGTAGACCGGTTGATGGATAAGACACGGTGTACCCAGTGACTTTAGGATGGCTGCGGCCTCCTTGGTCTGCTCGGCTGAGTAGCTTGAGATACCAACATAGAGAGCTTTTCCGCTGCGCACGAGCTGGTCGAGCGCACCCATCGTCTCCTCAAGGGGAGTATTCGGATCTGGGCGGTGTGAGTAGAAAATATCAACATACTCAAGTCCCATCCGCTTAAGACTTTGGTCACAGCTCGAAATCAAGTATTTGCGTGAGCCCCACTCGCCGTACGGACCAGGCCACATCCGGTAGCCAGCTTTCGTGCTGATGACCAACTCATCACGGAATGGTCGCAGGTCGCTGTCAAGCAGCTGCTTGAAGTTTTCTTCAGCCGATCCTGGAGGTGGACCGTAATTGTTTGCGAGGTCAAAGTGGGTGATGCCTTGATCGAAGGCAAAGCGAACCATCGCGCGCTGCGTTTCAAGGACATCGACGCCGCCAAAATTATGCCAAAGTCCAAGCGAAATCTCAGGAAGCTGCAGGCCGCTGCGACCTGTTCGGCGATACCGGCCGACATCGTAGCGGGTCGGGGATGGAAGGTAATTCATGCCCTATCGTAGCCGAAAGAAGTGCCAAAAGAAACGGCAGCGGGTTGCTTGTTATGATTTTCCGTGCTAAGGAAACTGAGCGTAGTGATAGCAGATCCAAAAGGTAAACGGCACCTTGCGGTTGGGTGTAGATTTTCGCTTTTTGGAAGCGGTTCGAAAAACAAACGGCACCGCAAGTTGCCTTGTGGTGCCGTCGTCGTAACAATAACCGTAAAGCTAGCCGCCGATACGTATCATTCCCATTCCACCCATCATGGACTCAGGATCAACCTGCTTGAAACCCGCTGGAACCTTGAACAGGTTCGCGTCAAGATCAGTTTCATCCAGCTTAATGGTTTCTGTTTTAATCTTGATCGGCTTCTCAGGGAGACCTGGAAGTGCCATCGCACTCTCGATGGTCATTTCCATATTCGATGTCAATGGGAACCCAATTATGCTCTGAAACTTCTTTGCGATATCAGCCGCACCTGGCATCATCCCCGCCATACCGCCGGAGACGGCCTTCGCGCCAAGCTTTGCCAAGATCGATTCATCAACTTTGACTGCCTTAGTAACGACCGTCGAAAACTTCATGTTCATGGTCAGGAGTGGGCCGTTGGATGGATCAAAAGGAAGTGGGACTCCCGCCTTTGGCGAAATCTCAACCTTAATCAGCCCCTTATAGCCTTGCGCAGCACGTCCATCCACTTCGGTGGATGCACCATCAGGAGTAACTTCGCCAAGAACCTTGTTGTCCATCATTTCCGACATGTCTGGCATCCCGGGTAGCTTTCCACCCTTGAGGACAGCAAATGTCTTTTCCTTGGTGTTGAACATCGTGACATCATCGGTCGTGACATCGGTGAGGGAAACGATATCTCCCGCAACTGTCCGGATGATGTTGCCCTTTACCTGCATCACCGTCTCGCGAACGCCATCCGCATTTGCTGCAGCAGGCGCAGCTTGCGGAGGTGCCGGTGCCGGGGCAGGCTTGGATGTCGAAATCTTTCCGCCCTTTTTACCCGTCGTTGCCTTCTTCACCGGGGCTGGCTTTGGAGCAGGCTTTGGTGCGGGCGCAGGAGCTGGACCACCACCGGCCATCTCTGGGATGCCATCCATGGTGATGCGCTGGGTTACTGTGATGTCTGCATAAGCAGCACCGGTGATGCTAAGAATGGCTGCAATTGCAGTCGTCGGGATGAGGTTTTTCTTCATGGATGGTTCCTTTATGAGTTGCATCTGCGTTGATGTCAGTGCTCTATACAGTGTTTTCGGTTTCCGGCGTTCCTAACTTGACTGGATGGTCGCTGGCCACAGCACCGGGTTGAGAGGGCTTGAAACTCTGTCTCCCGGCACGAGACCTGGAAGCCAGGTCTTTAGGTCATTTTCACGGCTGATGTGGTCTGGGACCGTCACAAACGCATCCGCATCGACGTAGATAATCGTCATGACAGCACGAATGGCATCGCTGGCATTCCCCGGTGCACCGTGGATACACCAGCCATCGTGAAATGTCGCATCCCCAGCCAGCATGTCTCCAGCTTCGCCGATAGGGTAGCCGTGCTCTTCAATCAGATTCTGGAGGCGCTGCTCCGATGAATCAGAAATGTCCAGCGGTCCCATATACCCAAGCGCCTGGCTACCATTCGCAAAGCGCATCGTGCCCATGACTTTGGAACAGTCAATCAGCGGCATCCACATCGTCACGCACTTTGCGCCATCAAGGGGCCAGTACTGTTGATCCTGATGCCACGGCGTCAGACCGCCTCCCACTTCCTTAAAAAGCGCCTGATCGTGATACATCCGAACACTTGCAACGCCCATTAAGTCAGCGGCGATCTTGGCAAAGCGCGGTGCCAGCGCAAATGCAGCGACATCGGGATGCAGCGCCCAGAGGTTTGAATACTGGATGAATGCCTTACCGTAGGTATTGCGCTGCGCCATCGGGACCACGCCACGGCTCTCCGCAAAGCCCATGGTGTGCCCGATAATCGCATCCCGATGCGGAGCCAGCTCAGGCTCTGGCAGTACGCCATTTAGCTTGACCCAGCCGTTTTGTTGATAATTGGCGATGTGAGTGTCATCGACCGCATAAATCGAGTCCAGCATTGACATTTCAGCCTCCAATAACGACCAAGTCACGCGTGTACTGTGTCAGACGCTCAAAGCCAGTGGCGGTGACAAGGACATCATCCTCGATACGCACTGCGCCATAGCCTTCGATATAGATGCCAGGTTCCACAGTGAGGACAACGTTTTCGTGGAGGGACAGCTTCGATGATGGCGAAAGCAACCCAGCAGCATCATGGACCAGGCGCCCAAGTCCGTGTCCCAAGTTGTGCGGCATGTTTCCGTAGCCGGCATCATCCAGAATGCCACGCGCAAGAGCATCGATGTCCCTACCTGCGACACCCGGCTTGATCGCATTACATGCAGCATCCTGCGCTTGGTGAACCGTGTTGAAGATATGTTGCATCCGCTCCGTTGGTTCGCCGCCCACAACAAAGGTCCGGGTGATGTCGGAGTTATAGCCATCGATTTCGCAGCCAAAGTCACACAACAGGAACTCAGGCTCACCACTCGAACCGATACCGCGGTTTCCAGCACGTCCGTGGATGATGGCTGCGTTTGGTCCAGACCCGATGATGCTGTCAAAGCCCATTCGGACTGCACCGCGCTCACGGACGTAGACCTCGATACGCCAAGCGAGCTCCGCTTCGGTCATCCCGGTTTTGACAATCTCGGTGATGTGCGTACATGCTTCATCGACCAGTGCACATGCACGTCGGATGGCATCGATTTCCTGAGGCTCTTTGATTGCTTTGATTGGTTCGACGATGCCGCTTGCTGGAACAAGGTTGATCGCAGATGGAAGTCCGCCGATGAGGGTGTTCCACGCATCTACAGACAGCGTGTTCGACTCGATCGCAAGGCCGCCTGCGAAGCCCTTAATGGTCAAAACCCGCGCAGCTTCGAGCAACAAAATCGCCTGGCCGACAATCCGGGTCTCGAATCCTGTCACTTCAACACTTGCTTGCAGGAGGTAGCGACCATCCGTGATGAAGACTGCAAAATCCTTGGAAATCAATGCGATGCCATTTGATCCAGTGAAACCGGTGATGTACTTGACGTGCTCGAGATTAGTAATGAGGACGGCGTTTGCATCGGTTTGGGATGCCAACCAGTCACGGACTCCATCAACGCGGCGGGAAAAACGGAACGACATAGTGATTACTCCAAGGTTAGATTTTGTTGAAACGATGTACCAAGCCGGTACAGAAAAGTGGGCTTAGAAGCGGCCTTCATCCACGAGGCGCTTCGCGGCACTGAT
>CAIWTR010000692.1 GCA_903915615.1 uncultured Armatimonadota bacterium | reverse complement strand
CCTGAATTTCACCGGAGCCATCGTTTACGTAGAACTTATAGCCATACGGGAGGTCGCTGCTGATGGTTTGGGAGACATTTCCACGGATGGTTACGAGGCGGCCCTCGGATGCTTCATTAATGTTCCCGGTTAGCATTCGCTTCGGTGTGATGCTCTCGTCATCCCGTAGGTTCCGGACGCTACGGGTACCGCTGGGCGTGATGATAGTGAGGCCAAAGCTCTGTCCGAGAACGCCTGTCACTTCGGCGGTGTCGCCGAGCTTGAGGCGGTGGTTTGTCTGTGTACTGATGTAAATGCCACCGGTTTTGTCCTCAATGGCAAAGCCGTGGTCGTAGGTGCTCGAGATAAATGCTCCGGATGGAACCGTGACGGTCCCTCGGATGGTGGTGATGCTACCGGATACAAGAGCGCGTGCATCTTGGATGTCAGTGCCGTGCAGTGCCGCTGTGATTCCAGGGAGTGCGCCAAAGAGTGCGATGGCAGTGATGAGCACGGGTGTTTTGATGGGGAATGGCATTGTGGTGTACCTGATTTGTAGCGGCGTGACGTTGCCGGACGGTACCACACTTGCGTTGTTTCGATTGATGTTTCAATGAATGCCGGTAGTTTTACCGGGTTTTCCGCCGTTATGCGTAGCTGTAGTCAAATGGCCGGATGTCTCGCTTTGGCCAGAGGTTTGTCCAGATGTCATGGTCGACGCTGCGATAGGCGATACGGACTTTCTTCTCGACTTTATTTGTGCCGAGGTATTTGCGGAAGTTGGTCAGGATGGCGTTTGGGGTGTTCGAGTGTCAAACGTTTAGTCATTTCAGTTTGACCAGATCATATTTTGATCCGTCCAACATGGTGCATGCATTTCGGACAACAAGATTTAACAAGATTTCATACCTGCTACCGCGTAGATACATACATTACATGTCTGGAATCTGCAAACACTCTTGCGAATACCGAAAATCTACTAGGATTTTGAAATACACCTATTGGTTAGGACGGTGAAGACGACAATCTCTATTATCATCAGAATGTCTTGGGTTGACTCGTTCATTATCCGTGTTACTGAACCATACATTAGTTGATGAATACAGGAGGGACATGTTGTTACCTCCAATCAGTAAGGAGATGGAGTATATAGATGAAACACAAGGCCTGTTTATTTGTCCCGTTCATTGCTCTGGCTAGCTCGATTCTTATTGCGGAGCCGGCTGCGGCACAGGATCAAGTTGTCGTTAGTGGTCCAATGCAGAACTGGATGTGGGTAAATGATACGAGCTGGCAACGCTTTACCTTTTTAAGTAGTTTCCGATTAGTTGACGTTGGTTACGACAATCGAAATGCTAATCCATTTACTCTGTCAGTGTACAAAAATGGCTTGAAGTATCAGGATGTTGTTTTTGGATCAAATACGACTGGTATGTGGGCTTTTAGTGCATTGACCAGTCCGCTGAATGTTCAGAATGGAGACATTATCGACATTGTTGGTTCTGGTTCAAATCAGTATGTTGGAGTGACTGCGAACTATCTCTCACAAATCGATGGAATAACCTCATCTGGTTTTTGGTTTAACAGCTCAAATTACTATCAGTTCTCCGGTGTTGGCTCTTTGTATTCGAACGCCTTTGCCAACATACGAGTCCAAAAGGAACTACCTGTCTCAGTTCCAGAGCCACAATCTGTAGCTGGCATGATTGCGTTCTTTTTTGTAGGTTTTATCTGCTTGAGGACAAAGAAGGCATGGCAGGCTGCTTCCTGAAAATAGGGCACATCAACTTTCTTTTCCTACGTCATAGAATGACATTTAATCCTCGAAAACCTTTGAATGTACAAATTTAGGAGGATGTTGGATTGCAAGTTTTCTCGGGAACTATGCGCCTAACTGAGGCTACTGTCATTATACGTAGCTGTAGTCAAATGGCCGGATGTCTCGCTTTGGCCAGAGGTTTGACCAGATGTCATGGTCGACGCTGCGATAGGCGATACGGACTTTCTTTTCTACTTTGTTTGTGCCGAGATATTTTCGGAAGTTGGTCAGGATGGCGTTTGGCGTGTTTGAGTAGAGGAAGTAGTTGGTGGTCCCACTGCCGTGGTCAAAACCATCGTATTCGTGTGTGCGTGGCATGCATTCGGCGATGCGTTCGCCGAAGGCCTCAATGGATGTTTGATCAGGGAAGAAGGTTGCCGGGAATTGAATGACGACTTGGTAGAGATAGTCGGGGTGTGGCGAACGTGCATCTGGTGATCTGTCTTGCAGTAGTGGTTGGAGCTGAGTGAAGTTGGAGAGCCATGTGTCGAAGGCTGGGGCGACCTTGGATGTCTTTCCGGTTTCGTGATCAAACAGCCAGATAGGGGCATCATGCAGACTTGGTTCTGCTTTAGAAAGGCGTTTGAAGCAAAAGACGTTTCCGGAGCAGTCGTTTGCGAAAGCAACACAGCCTTTGATACCGATGTCTGCGCTGCTTTCGATGACATCGGCTGGTGTTAAGAACTCCTGAACAGCGATGATTGGCGACTTCCGAAGGACGACGATGTCGAGGATGTCGGGTGTGTAAACAGGGCCGAATTGCTCGAGAAAAGTGCAGTAAGCCTTGGGTAAAAGCACGCCAGAGGTGGCTTCGATATATGCGATGTCATCCTTCGAAATCAGAGCTGTGCTCTCTCCCTTATGAAAGCGTTCGACAAAGGCGGTGTGAATTTGTTCCTGAGGAGTCATTGGGTAAGTAGCGTAACATTTTGTCTGTAAATTGTCCTCTCTCGGTCAACTTACGGGCGGTCTGTTGTCTCCTCTTTTTGGTTCAGGTAGGTCTTTCCAAGCTGCCATTCGTCACTGATCTCCATCAAGATTGCGGATGCCAGTCGCAGGCAACTCGCATCGTTTACGAAGGAACCAATCACTTTGAATCGGCGCCGGAGTTCCTGGTTGATCCGCTCAATTCCATTGGATGTTCGAAGACGTTTGCGTAGCCCTTCAGGGAGCTGCATCACAGTCAGGGACTCAGGTATTGCGGTCTCCATCCACGCCGCAAGCTTCGGTGCAATCGACTTGTACTTCGTCACATTTTGCTTTAGCACTTCGAGTGGATAGTGCATATCTGGCGCATTCAGGATAGCTTTTATGTCCCGTGTTACTTCCGGTTTCATGGCATCCCGAGGAACAAATGCAAGTG
>CAIWTR010000691.1 GCA_903915615.1 uncultured Armatimonadota bacterium | reverse complement strand
TTGGAGACGTACATGACTGCGACGAAAATGACATACACAAAACCCATCCCGATGTTGGACAAGCCTTACTGGCAGGAGTACCACGAGCCGTGGCCGGTTGGTTCGGCGGATGAAAACGATGTCCGTGCGATTGTCCTAGACAAAGCTGGTCAACCATGGGTTGCGACCAAAGTGGGCCCACGCGTTCTGGTGCGTGCGGCATGGGTAAAGCCGGATGGCGCAGATGCAGTCGGTAGCAGCCACAGCATCTGTATCGATGGCAGTGGAACCGTTTGGGTTGGCGCGACGAGTGGTTTGTGGATGATTTCCGGCGGCAAGGTTCAACCAGCGCCAAGCTTTGCGCAGGTTCCGATTGGGGCGGTCACGGCCAAAGGAAGCCTCATCGTGGCGGCGGGCCCGGATGGCATCTTCTGGAACAAGGGCGGCAAGTGGACAAAGCTGCCTGGTAGGACGATGCAAAATGTCCGCACGGTTTATATTGCAGCCGATGGCCATATCTGGGTAGGGACATCCAGTGGCCTCTACATTTTGGACCAAACCGGCAAGAAGCCTGTGGTGCGCTGGGGCCGCCCAGATGTCCTGCTGAGCTCAAATGTTCATGACATCCGGGCATTGCGCAATGGTGATGTGGCTGTTGCAAGCACCGGCGGCCTTGACATTTACCGTGGGCGAACGCGTGTCAAGAGTCTGTCATCCAAGGAAAGAATCCCCTGCCGCGAGCTGCGTGCGGTGGCTCAGGATGCGGATGGCCGGATTTGGTTACCAAGTCGCATTGGGGTTGTTCGGTTTGATGGCGACCGTTTCCGGCTGCGTCACTCACGGCGGTGGCTGCTCGCTGATGATGCGCGGGGGGTGGCTATCGGGCCGGATGGCACAGCATGGGTCGCGACGGCGGGCGGCGTGGATGCGATTCGCCGCAAGAAAATGACACTCGAAGCGAAGGCAGACTACTTCTTGGGTGTGCTGCGCAAGCGGCATATCCGCGAGCCGGGTCTTGTGGGACCAGCGGTGCTCAAGAAGCGTGGAGACTTGTCGGCGAGCTTTATCGAAGATGATGACAACGATGGCGAGCACACCGGGATGTACATCGCGATCGAGTCGCTGCGCTACGCCGTGACCAAAGACCCGCGTGCGAAGGCAAATGCAAGGGTTGCATTCCGCGCGATGGAGATTCTCCAGGAAGCGACTGGAACACCGCACTTTATTGCCCGGTCGGTCCTGCCGGTTGGTACGGCACCACTCCATGAGGTTGACCGGACGTTTACTGCGGATGAAATCGCTGAGGCGAGGCTGCGCGACCCACGGGAGAAGCCGATTGCTAAACGCTGGCTTCCAACCAAGGATGGCAAGTACTTATGGAAGCGGGATGCGAGCTCGGATGAAGTGGATGGCCATATGTATGGCTATGCGCTGTTCCACGACCTCGTCGCAGATGCCGCGGACAAAAAGCGAGTCGCAAGCCTGGTTGACCGGATTATTGGCGGGATTGTTGACAATGGGTATGTGCTTCAGGACATCGATGGCAAAGGAACCCGCTGGGGGAACTGGTCACCAAAGAGTCTAAACGGCGACCCCAATTGGAACGAGGAGCGCTACGGAAACTCTACGGAGATCATTTCACACCTTGGTGTGGCGTTCCATATGACGGGGAAGCAGAAGTACGTGGATGCCGCAAACTATCTTATTCAAAAACATGGCTATGCAGAGAACATGGGCAACCTTCGTTATGTGACGCCAAGCGAGGCAACACACATTAACGATGAGCTGCTCTCAATGGTCTTTCCGAATCTGTTCAATCATTTGTTGATTCCGGATCTCAAGATGATTGCGATTAAAGCCTTACGGCAATGGCATCAAAACTGTGTCCGCGACAACATCCCGTTCTATGACTTTGTCTACAACACATACTCAGGTTCGCGGGTCTCACTGGATGGTTCCATGACGACATTACGGGAATGGCCACTAGACCAGATTGAGTGGAC
>CAIWTR010000690.1 GCA_903915615.1 uncultured Armatimonadota bacterium | reverse complement strand
TGACGATGCTCTTCGACCGTGGACCAAAGCGCACCGCGAGGTAGTCGTAGACGGTGTAAACCTTGTAGTCGTAGTAGGGCTTGAGGAAGACATTTGCGACAACCCAGCGCCCGAGGACAACGCCCATCGTGAGCTGCACGTAGGCAAGCGAGCGCTTCGCAAACCCCTCGCCGGGAGCTCCTAAAAATGTCGCAGCGCTGGTCTCGGCGGCGATGATACTTGCCATCACGGCCCACCAAGGAACCTGGCGGCCCGCGAGCGCGAAGTCTTTCAGGCTCTCTTCACGACGGCCCATGTAGAGGCCGATTGCCGAGATACCGGCGAAGTAGAGCAGGATGATTCCGAGGTCAACAAGAAAGCCCATGGCTGCGATTATAACCCCGGTTGTTGGTTACCTTGGCAGCAGCATGGGCCAGATTATTTCTGTCGTTTTGTCTTCCCTAGCCGAGAAAGCGGCGCAGCTGCACCTTGCGGTTACAGGCTTTTGAGCCTTCGGTCGCGAGGCGCAAGGCCGTTTCGTCATCCGGGGCATTGATGACCCAGAAGCCACTCATATACTCTTCGGTTATGTGGAGAGGGCCATCGGTGATGATGCCAGCGCCACCACGGTTGTCAATCAGTTTGGCGGTGTCCGGGCTCATAATCCCACCTGCCATCACCCAGTGGCCATCCGCTTCAAGCTTGTCGTTGAAGGCATCGATATGGACCATTTCATCCGGGCCGCCGGTGTTCGTCGCAGTGTCAATAACAGCAATCAGATAGCGCATTTGTTACTTCTCCAAGCTGAAAAACAGCATCGCGCATCCTCTGTGCGCACATCAGCATCCTACAGTCTCACATAGCGCGCTGACACTGGACCTTTGTTCCGGGTGTCAGCAAACGAGTACACTGCAGCATGGAACTGATTGACTGCCACCAGCATCTTTGGGACTTGACGCGCTTTGATTTGCCGTGGGTAAAGGGCCTCGGCCTCCCCCTCGAGGCGCAACACACACCCATCGAGTACCAGGAAGCGATCTCCGGCACGCCAATTGGCCGGCGTGTCTACATGGAAGTGGATGTCACTCCTGAACAACGTGTGCTTGAAGCCGCATACGCCTGTGACCTTGGACCTGCGGTTGTCGGTGCAGACCCGGCATCCCAGACCTTTTCCCAACATCTCGATCAAATTGCACACGCAAATCTCAAGGGTGTCCGTCAGGTTCTCCACGGCGGAAGCCCGGAAGCCAGAATCATCGAATCACGCTTCATCCAAAACTTGGAAGTCCTCGGCGAGCGCAACCTGAGCTTTGATATCTGTATTCGGCCGGGTGAGCTTGCCCATGCAGCGATGGCCGCGCGCCGCGTTCCAGGAACGACATTTATTCTCGACCATTGTGGAAATGGAGATGTTCAAGCATCGGAGAGTGATCGCGCCAAGTGGATGAAAGGCATCGAGATGGTCGCTGCCGAGTCTAATGTCTGGTGCAAAATCAGCGGCATCATCGTGACCGCAAAGCGCGGTGCGTGGTCCCCGGATGA
>CAIWTR010000689.1 GCA_903915615.1 uncultured Armatimonadota bacterium | reverse complement strand
TTCATCTTCGGTAACTGGCATGATGTCAGTAGCCATCCGGACTCTTGCCGGGGGAAAGACTGCCGCTACATCGGGAAGTGCTTTTTCTATAAAGCCCGTGAAGAAGCGGCTGGTTCCCGCCTCCTAGTTGTCAACCATGCGTTGTTCTTTACTGACCTCAAACTCCGGCAGCTCTCAGCCAATGCCCCTGGAATGAACCTCATCCCAGACTACGATGCCGTTGTTTTCGATGAAGCACACCATGTGGATGAAACTGCCACCCGTAATTTTGGTGTCGAGTGGACAAGCGGACGCGTGCCTCGCCTGATGAGCCGTTGCAAGCGGATCAGCGCCACAAACCCTGCACTCCTGATGGAAATCGAGCAGCTGCATCAACATCTGGTCACACCGCTCGCCATCCTTGGGAACCGAGAAGCCTTTCTGAGTGAAGCGTGGGAGACCGAGGAGGCATCCAGCTCCTTTGCAACCACCCGGAACACACTTGTAAAAAACCTCGAACGCCTTGGAAAAGATTTGGATGCCATCGCGGAGGCATCAATGCAAGGCCCAGAACAAGATCGTGCGTTTGGGCTTTCCCGGATGGCAACCAGGGCGGCACGGGAGCTGGAGCAGGCTGCATCGGATGCGCCAAAAACGGCTGCCTTCAACTGGTTTACCGTGAAGGAACCACGGGGTGCCGCGACATCGATTTCAGTCACCTTCACTGAGACACCACACTTCATCTCGGATGCGATGGAAAGTGCACTACTTGCCCGGACAAAGCGCTTGGTATTTGTATCTGCAACCCTTGCAACGCTTGGGCGCTTTGATGATGTACGATTTCGCCTTGGCCTCAACAGGTCATCGGTGATCGAATGCCGGCAAGGCTCACCATTCGACTTCACCGCGAACAGCCTGCTCTATATTCCAAAGCACCTGCCTCCCCCGGATGCATCCAATGAATACGCATCCCGGATGCTTGACATCATGGAGGACTTGGTACACGCATCCAATGGGCGTGCATTCCTGCTCTTTACAAGTCACCGGATGCTACAGCAGGCGCGGGATCGCTTTGCAGACACCAAGTGGCCACTGCTCGTCCAAGGGGACAAACCCAGCGGGCGCCTCCTCAGTGAGTTCCGTGTGACACAGAATGCAGTGCTCCTGGGAACCTATAGTTTTTGGGAAGGCGTCGACATCGCAGGAGATGCACTATCGCTCGTCGTCATCGATAAGCTGCCCTTCGCAATCCCGGACACGCCGCCACAGCGCGCGAGGGAACAGCGTATCAAGGATGCCGGCGGGGATGCATTTCTGGAATGGTCGCTCCCCAGCGCTAGCCTTCGTCTAAAGCAGGGATTTGGACGGCTTTTGCGGACTGTCACGGACACGGGTGTTGTTGGTATCCTCGACAGCAGGCTGGTGACGAAGCGCTATGGCCGGATGCTTCTAAACGACCTTCCGCCTGCTCCGCTAACGCACAACATCCCGGATGTCGAAAGCTTTTTCGCGGCAAACAAGCGGTAGCGAACCTGCCGAAGTCTTACGGTAAACGTTTGTCAACATACAAGCTGCGACTGGTGTGAATCATTCCACTGTCTTAATGAGCTTTCATCGCATCAATCGAATCCCAAGTCAAAAGGCAAACGATCCACGATTTCCCCTTAACACATTGCTTTGATGTACTTTCCGGACATCTGATACATTCAATATAGGTCGCACACCACGCCTATATACTGCCTCCATCCTAGTTTTTGCCTGTACGTATCAGGGAGACTCATTCGCTGTTGGTAACCCAATTCAATAGGCAAAGGTGTGAAAGAATCCGCAACGTTATTCATCGACAAGCATTCAGTACCGTTGTCATGCTTTAATCAAATTCAAGTAGCAATGACTATCAAATAAAAATAATAGTGTGCTAGCAGGATTTACGGTAGCCTGTATTGAATACGGGGTCAAATCCAGTATTTCTGGAATCTCAAGCCAAGGGCTG
>CAIWTR010000688.1 GCA_903915615.1 uncultured Armatimonadota bacterium | reverse complement strand
GCGAGGAGGTTGATAAGCGTCGACTTTCCGCAGCCACTGGGGCCGATAAGCGCGACGAACTGCCCTTTTGGGATGGTGATGTTTGTGGATGCCAGCGCCACGGTGCCATCCGGGTAGATTCGCGAGAGGTCAGTAGCGGTGATCATGCGCCATCTACTCCCCAGCGGCGGGCGATAAAGGCTTCGATTGGCCGGAAGGCGATGCGATCGACGAGGAGGCCAAGCACCAAAATGATGACGATTGTGCCGAGAACCATCGCCATGTCGTTGAGGTCACGCCCGGTGGTGAGCACATGCCCAATACCGACTTTGAGCGACTGGGAAAGTAGCTCCGCGGCCATGAGAGAGCGCCAAGCAAATGCCCAAGCCTGTCGCATCCCGGCGAGGATGGCCGGGAGGCTTGCCGGAATCAAGACATACAACCAGAGTTTTATGCCGCGCGCGCCAAGCATCACTCCAGCTCGCTCAGTGAGCGGCGGGAGGTTACGGACACCCGAGCGTACGGCGAGGATGATGGCAAAGAGCGCGCCCATCACAACGACGAAGAGAACGGCCGCTTCGCTCATCCCAAACCAGAGGAGCGCGAGTGGGAACCAGCAAATGCTCGGGAGCGACTGGAGGCCACCGACCGCCGGGCTGATCAGATCATCAAGCCATGTGACTTTCGCAAGGAGGAGGCCTGTCGGGAGACCGATAAGCGCCGCGATCGCGAAGCCACTTGCCGCGCGGACGATGCTCGTCGTTGTTGCCCCGATGAGAGTGCCATCCGTGCTGGATGTTTTGATGAAATCAAACACATCGGATGGCGGTGGCACAAGGTAAGGCGGCCAGAGGGCCGCCCTTGTCGTGATGTACCAAGCACTCCCCAAAACCAGAATCAGCAGGAGTCTCCATAGCCAAGCCTTGGACAAACTAGTCCTGACCGCGGCCATGCTTCTTATTCCTACTAATTTGGTTGGACATATAGGAATAATATCATTTAGGGTTTTGGGGATGTCTGGAAATGACACGAATTAGTCGATTGGGTTACGACGCCAGTCGTTGTTTGCGTAGGACTTCCAGGTCTGCTCTGGGCGCACCCACTTCGCATGGCCATCGGCGTAAGCGATGATTCCCCCACCGCTGTGACGCGCCTTAAACCGTGCCTGCTGGCTCGCATCCGGAAGCGTTGCATCATCAAATGACCATGGCTGTGGGTAGAGGCCGCCGCGGCTTGGGATGCCACTTGCACGTGCGGCTTCTGCAATCAGGATGAAGCGCGCGGGTGCGGCAAGGGATGCCAGCGTATGGCTGTCGTTCACGCCAAAGTCAGGGTTGTCGATGTACCACTGCCGCTTGGATGCATTCGGGAGGTTGGTTTCGTTGTGGTTGTTGCCGTAGTCCGTCGTGAACCACCGCCCTGCGGCAGGTGCTGGCCACGCCGGCCCCGATGGGCACTTATGAATCTGTAGGTTCTTGACGTAGGGATCCAGCTTGGTCTTGTACGAAAAGGCAGCACGGTCAACCAAGGTGTCCGGCGTTCCCGCAGGGGCTGTG
>CAIWTR010000687.1 GCA_903915615.1 uncultured Armatimonadota bacterium | reverse complement strand
GGCAAATGGCAACATGAATGTTTCCCTACTTCAGGAGCTTCTTAACGGTCTCATCGATGCGCTTGTCGTTTTCCTGATAGCCAACCCAGTTGGCGGCGACGTTTCCATTGGCATCAATGATGTACGTTGTTGGGATTCCTGACACTTGGTACAGCTTTTTGGCGATGGAGTTTGCGTTGTTCTGCGCAGCTGGATCAAACACAAATGGCAGTGTGTACTTGTCCTTGTTCGCAGGAACCCACTTCTTGTAGGCATCCTCAGCATCCCAGACACAGACCGCAAGCACGGTCACTTTGTCGCTGTTCTTGTTGGCCTTCCAAAACTCCTCCAAATGTGGCATCGCCATCATGCACGGACCACACCAGGTTGCCCAAAAGTCAAGAACAACGACTTTGCCCTTGAAGTCTGAGAGCTTGCCTGTGGTGCCATCGAGGCGGACATACGTAAAGTCAGGTGCAGGGGACCCAACGGCGAGGAGCGGTGGGCGAGGAGCTGCCTTTGGCAAACCGACCGTCTGTGCTGGTTCTGTCGTTGGAGTCAATTTCAGACTTCGGCCATCGGTTGAAAAAGTGGATGCATACACAGCACCACCTAGCGGAACCGGCTTCATGAAGTCGACACGGCTACGGCCATCCGCCTTGAGGTAGCCCCAAATCGGTGTGTCCGGACCGGTTGGCGTTCGGGTAAAGATATGCTCGCCAGTGGCATCCTGAATCACCAACTTCTCGGTCGTGCCGTTCACGGTTACATCGGCGATGTATGCGCCTGGATCAAAGAACTGCACTCCAGGACTGCCTTCGTATTTGTAAAACGAAAGGGAAACCTGCGTGCTTTGTGACTCCGATTTGCTGGTGCCGTAGGACACCCTCACCTTAGTCACTGCCCCCGATGCATAGCCCTTCTTGGTTTGGTTGCGAAGGTCTTCCACCTGCTTGCGCTCGGTAAAGACATCCCCGCCGTCATCCGTCAGGTCGCCATTCGCATTCGCATCAAAGTAGAGCTTCCACTCACTTTCAGAAATGACATCGAGAGCAACCGGGTGCAAAGCCCGCGGGCCGTTGCCGATACGGATCGTTCCATATTGGACTTTCCCGGTGTAGGTTGGCTCCTTACGAACAGATGATGGCTTGTCGTCGACGAGGGGATTTGCCATTGGGCGATAGCCGAGCTTATACGTCGCAGCTGCCTTTGCATCGTATTTCAACTGGACATTGAGCGGAGTTGCATCGGGTTTCTGTTGGGAAACACCCGGATGCATATTGCTTCCAGTTAGGACAACACTCGACAAAACCACTGCCAACATTCCATTCATTTTCCCGACTCCAATCTGTACGACAAACCATGGGCATTCTATCTGCCACATCAACCACGTCGCTGATACCAGACATCACGCGCAAAGCGAACCATATTACGAATTCGTCCATCAGACCGGCATAATTACTTTGATTTCACATTGGTGAAACTTTTTGCGTAACAACGCGTGAGTCCATATCCGTTTGGAACCATTCTTGCTTTAGGTGTTGTTAGTGTGTTGAAACCACGCTAAATCTATTCGCGGAGCGTCCCCCTTGAAGCGCATGCATGGTTTGGATCTGGCTCGTGCCGTCTTAATGCTGGTTGGTGTTGTCTATCATGGTGCCCTTCTGTTCAAAGCAGGGGGTGGCTGGCGAATCGAAGCGGAAAGCACGCATCAAGTGTTTAACGCAATCACCGATGGTATTCACCTGTTCCGGATGCATGCTTTTTACCTGCTCTCTGGATTCTTTGTTGCTCTGGTTGCTGCTAAGGATGCATCGAAGACATCAGCATGGAAGCGAATATCCCGCTTGGCGATTCCGATGCTATTTGTCGGCTTTACCGCTAACACCCTCATGAATCAGCTGTCAAGCGCATGGCAATTCGATACAAACATCGCCTCCTATGTCATCAAAGGCCAGTGGCTAGGTCCCCTGTGGTTTGTTGGTAACCTGATTGCCTACTACGCTCTGTCGCCAATCTTCCTGACGGTCATCGGCAAACTCACATTCCTAAACCGAACACGCCTTTGGATGCTGGGGCCAGTGCTTCTCGTAACGGCGGCTGCGATGGTGATTGCAGTTTCTCTCTGCGGCAAGTACTTCCCCGAAATGTTCGTCATCCTCCATTTCAAGAACCTCTTGATGTACTTACCTGTGTTCGTTTTGGGGCTTCTTTTGCATCGCGTAATGGATGTCTTTACAGCGGCACTTTCGCTTCGCGGCAGCCTGGTGATCTTTGCTTCCGCACTCGGGATGCGCTTAGTGGCTTCATCCCTGCACTTTTACGACATCCACTATGTCCTCGGTGAGACCATCCAGCAGTACTTTGCGCTGGCAGTTGCCCTTGCAGTGATCGCGCTGTTCAACCAGCTGGCAAAACCAGGTCCTGTGCTGAAGTACTTTGTGGATGCTAGCTACACGCTCTACCTCGTTCATATGCCGGTCATCGTCGTGCTGCATTCGCTCTTAGCACCGCTCCATCTGGCCTGGTATGTGGAATATCCGGTTATCGTCGGAATCACAACCTATCTCTGTCTTCAGCTACACCACAACATCGTTGCACGTATTCCGTTTGTGGCTTGGTTGCTGAATGGAACGCCGATGAAGCGTGAAGTTAAGGGTGTCACTATCAATGTCGGACACTCGGCAGCCTGATGGGGTAGGTAGATTGATCTCTGGCAAACTCAATTTGTGGAGTTCAGAGATCAATTGACGCAGATCTAGCTGTCGTTCGTGCCACTCCAGTACGTGGCACCGAGAAACAACAATGTGACGACTATCATTATCGGAAGAATGCCTGGTGTCTGCTGGCGTGTGATGACAAATTCGCCTTGCCTAGGAGTAAACATCTGACCTGGGTTCAAGCGCTCATACATC
>CAIWTR010000686.1 GCA_903915615.1 uncultured Armatimonadota bacterium | reverse complement strand
TGGCGAATCGCGAATCAGCTGGGTTTACCACTCTACATTTGGGAACCGGATGACTGGTTTTCAGCGAACCCATCCCCGGCTGTAAAAGTGCTCGGGCGCGAGCGGATGGCATCGCTTCACGGTGCGGAACACATTTGGACTGTCTCTGAGCCGATGGCAAAGCGCTTCCGTGACCGTTACGGGCTTGAGAGTGAGCCGTTACACCACGTTCTTGACATCGATAGGTGTCATGACCTTGCAGAGACGGTGTCGCCCCCGACTGACAAGATACGCATTGTTTACACTGGCAGCATCAATGAAATGTTCCGGGACACATTGGTCTGGTTTGCTGACATCATCAACCGGGGGATCAGCATTGATGGTCGTTCGGTCGAGCTTGTCATCTGGACGCCGCACAAGCCATCTGCCTTCATGGGCCCCAATGTTCACTGGGGCGGCTTTGTACCCGTCGAGCAAATTCCCCTCAAGCTCGGCGAAAGCCATATCGCGGCCGTCTTGGTATCGTTCACGGAGAGGGCGGATATCCGCTCCTTGATTGAAACCAGTATCTACACGAAGACAGTGGACTATCTGGCTAGCGGAACGCCAACACTGATTATTGCGCCCAAATATGCAGCGCAAATCGATGCATTTGGTGATGCATCCACAGTTCTGACTGCTCTGGATGAAGCATCGCTCATCGCCGCTATCCGTGCAATGGCGCTAGACACCAACGAGCGTACGCGCCTAAAGACTGCCGGGCTTAAGCTCGTCCGTGAGAAACATAGCATGGCCGCGCGTGAGCAGATTTTCCTGTCCAAGTTTAGGGTCTGAACGCAGACATCGAATGACAAAGGCGACTATGGACGCGTTGGAGCTGTCGGAGCAGGTTGCGGAACAGGACGCACGGGCAAAACAGGCTTAACTGTAACCGTGGGCTTTGGCTTGCTGTACGTATCCCAGCCAAGGTCTTCGGTTTCAACACGTCCATCCGGGTGCTGAATCGTGCGCTTTGCAGCGACCTTATAGGCACCATTAGGTAGATAAATCGGGTCTGTTGTCTCCACACTAACCTTTGGAACCTGGGTTGCCAGCGGCCCATAGAGCCGGATATGGAATTTCTTGCCATCAGCGGCAGCTGTCATGTAAAGAGGGCCATCCGTATTGTTGGCAAACTTGAAGTCCAAGTGGCCAAACGAAACGCTGGCATCGCGCGCCGGGCTAAGATACGCAACAGGCAACGAATGGTTGTGACGCTCAACGATCTTGAGGCCGCCCATGAGCACTGCGTTGTAGAGAGTGCTCGATGACTGACATACACCGCCACCAATGCCATCGACAATCTGGCCATCTTGAAACTGATGGGCCGTCTTCCATCCTCGTGATTCAGTCCGGGGACCGACGCGGTCGTTGTAACTGAAGACTTCACCGGGCTGCAAAAGGTGGCCATCGAGCTTCGCTGCGGCAAGCGCAAGGTTTCCTTTACGGTTTGCACTACTCGATGCATAGTTGGTGAAGTAGGCTGACCTCAGCGTTCCGAGTGGCGAGAGGTCAGAGTTTCGGATCTTTGGCTCCGTCGTAGTCAAAACAACGGTTGCTTCAGAACCATCAAAGAGTCCGTCGCCAAACGCCAAGACTTCCTTCCAGGTCGCATCCATCTCCAGTCGCGTTCCCGTTTTGTGCGGCTTATCAATCGTGAGACCAACACCCTTTTTCGCAAATGCATGCGCATCCGTTGGAAGGCGGTTTAACTGGTGAGCAATTTGGCGGAGCCAAGTCTTGGATGCGTGCTCGGAAAGTTCGATTGGGATGGAAATCGCCACGCCACGCGGCTTATCACCATTGATTAGTCGCTGCGCGACGGATTCGGCATCACCGATGGCCAATGCTTTGTCCAAGGCATCGCTGACTTTCACCTCAGCCCCCAGCATCCCGAGCGTTCTCCGCCAGGTGTCTGGCTTGCTTGGATGCTTCAGCACAATCTCAGCTTGATCTTGCCGCTGAACTGTTTCATCCAAGGCTGCGGATGCTTCATCCCGGGTCATTCCACCCACATCCACACCTGCAATCGTGACGCCAGCCACGATTTTCGAATTCGGTAAATGCGTTGTAAAGCCAGCAATCCCGATTCCACCTGATAGCAGCATAAAGCCGCTCGCGAGGGGAATCGCCGGGTGACGACCAAAAATCAGGAAGCTCACTTTATCGACATCCCCGTGCGGTGGTGGTCATGATGCATATGCTTAACCAAAAGCTTCAGCTCTGCAATCTCTGCTTTTAGCTCCATTATTGTTTCATCATTCGGATCCACTGCGTTTGTCCGGGCATCCATTACATCCACATGCGTCTGTTGCGTTGCGGCCCCGATACGGACCACGCGGGCTGGTATACCAACGGCGGTCGCACATGCCGGGATATCTTTCGTAACGACGGCGTTTGCACCTATACGGGCACCATCACCGATCACCACGGCACCAAGGATCTTTGCTCCCATCCCAACAAGGACATGATTGCCAAGCGTGGGGTGGCGCTTTGTTTTCTCAAGGGATGTTCCACCGAGAGTGACATTATGATACAAGACGCAGTCATCGCCGATGATCGCTGTTTCTCCAATAACAACACCCATACCGTGGTCGATAAAGCACCGACGCCCGATCGTGGCGGCTGGGTGAATCTCGATGCCGGTTGCCGTTCGCGATGCTGATGCAATCATTCGCGCAAACAGACGCGCACCGAGCTTCCAAAATGCATGGGCAACACGGTGCCAGACCATCGCCCAAAGGCCGGGGTACGTCATAACATCGAGGAAGCCACGTGCGGCAGGATCCTTACTTATGATGGTCTGAATATCTTCCCGGAAAAATTGAAACATTTCTTCTCATCCTACAGATGTGGCACACTAGGTGCAATATCACCTAACAAAGGTATTTTTCGTCACTGCCCTAAGAGATTATTGGCAAGTCGCCAGAATAACCTTTGTGCAAGCAATATTAGATTCTCCATCGACGGTTCAGCAGTCCCGGTATGCCTATTCAGCGCCAGTGCGTATCATAGGACTTCTTGCGATGATCCTTGGCGTACTTATCGCTGCGGGGATTGCTGGCGCAGTGATGTTGGTCAAGCTTCCTGTAACCCTGATCACTGGTCGCTAACCGTAAATCCCTAAAGGCAGCTGTCGTTAGGAAACATTCCTTCCGACTATCCGACGGGCCATCATGCTCTCTTGTTTGTGGAAATACATGTCTCCAAGATGGCTATTCTTAATGAATAGAACACATCGACCGGGATTCTCACCCGTCTGAAGGATTTCTCTCTCTGTTTACGGTAATACGCATCGGAGGAATCTGCACGTGCGTGTTGTTATGTTGTCCTGGGAATTCCCGCCAAAGCGCGTCGGTGGAATCGCTGCAGCCCTCGAAGGTCTTG
>CAIWTR010000685.1 GCA_903915615.1 uncultured Armatimonadota bacterium | reverse complement strand
TCGCCCTGTAGCGTATAGAAGATTTCTTTGATGGTGTAGGCCATGGAGATGGTTGTATTTCTATTTTCTTTTTCTAAACAAGCCAATTACAAAAGACTGCCGCACGTCCCGTGTGTGCGCCTTCGCCCTGAAGCGTGTAGAAGATTTCTTTGATCGTGTAGGCCATGGGGATGGTTGTATTTCTATTTTCTTTTTCTAAACAAGCCAATTACAGGGAACTGCCGCACGTCCCGTGTGTGCGCCTTCGCCCTGGAGCGTATAGAAGATTTCTTTGATGGTGTAGGCCATGGAGATGGTTGTATTTCTATTTTCTTTTTCTAAACAAGCCAGTTACAGGGAAGTGCCGCACGTCCCGTGTGCGCGCCTTCGCCCACTAATATCCCGCACCCGAACCTGCAATTCAAAAAACGAGCCCACCGATTGTAGGCATAGAACCCCTTCGTTTCCAGCTCGATGCCAACACAGGTAAACACCGGTTTGCCCCACGTGATACCATCCACTTCTAAAATGGCAACTTTACGACAAGCCCGCGTGGGCGAAATGATCCGACGAGATCTCGCAGAAATACTCATTAAGGAAATGCGCGACCCGCGTCTGGCGATGGTATCCATCACAGGCGTCGATGTGGCGCGTGACTTCACGATCGCAAAAGTCTACGTCTCCGTCCTCGGGGATGCACAGGACCGCAGCCTTGCAATGCGCGCGCTCCGCGGTGCAGCAGGCTTTTTGCGTGGACACCTCGGACGGATGCTTGAAATCCGCTCGGTTCCTGAGCTCAAGTTCCTCTACGACCAAGGTATCCAACGCGGTATCGAAATGTTCGAAATCCTCAAGACTGAGGAAGCCGCACTCACCGGTATCCAAACCATCATCGCGCCCGGGACCTACAAAGTCGACAAAGACCACGGTGCGAATGAGCGTGCAGTGCGCGTTGACCAAGTGGATTTTGACACGGATGAAGCCGCCGATGACGATGTTGACGCGGAAGACACCGACTCCGATGATGATGACATTGTTGATGAGGATCCAAACGCAGAATAAGACAGCCCTCCACCCAAAAGACTGGGTAGAGTAGGGCATGTTTCACGATGAATCCGATGCGCTTATCGCCAATCCCCCGATGCTTGGCTACGGGGTGGCCGTGTTTGACTCCAGCGGCTATGGCGACTACGCATTTGCCGTTGCTGGCTATGGTTTTCCAAATCGCATCCTCGCATGGGATGGACAACGCCTCGTAGATCAATACCACCCCGTCATCTACTCCCCGGATCGAAATACGCTTGGTATCGCCGCCGGGGACATCGATGGCGATGGTAACGAAGAGCTCTACTGCCTCAATGCGGATACCTTCGGTGGCTACACCCGAATGGGCGATCAGCTTTTCGCCGTCCGGGATGGCGATATTGGTTGCGACCTCTTCGCGCTCCCACAAAACAGCGAGTTCATCAATCACTTTGCCGGGCGCTCCGTCTGTATGATTGACCCAACCGGGTCTGGCAAATACATGGCCTGGGTTGCGAATTACGGCGGCCCGATGCGTCTCTACAAACACATTTTGGGTGACCGTCTTATCGATGTGGCAGCTGACCTTGGCGTCGATCAGACCACGGGTGGCCGCGCGCTCATCGCAGGTCCAATCATTTCACCACCAGGCCATACCGACCTCTTCGCAGCCACTGAGAATGGACCGAACCTGCTGTTTCTTGATGTCTCGACAAGCACAGTTGGCGATGTTGCAAGCGACCTTGGCATCACCGATGAAGGCTCGCACGGCCGGGGAACCGCCATCCTTTCGACCGGGACTGGGGCCGAATTTGGGATTGTTGCGACGAACTGGCAGGATGAGCATCGTTTTTGGGTCCTCGATATGCTGGGCACCTTCCTGGATGTCGCATCGCCAGACCTCCGCCGCCCAAGTGCCGCTCGAAATGTCATTTGCGCCGACTTTGATAACTGCGGCAACGAAGAAATTCTCATCAATAACATGGACCAGCCCAACCGGCTTCTCAAGTACATCGATGGCCAGTGGGTCAGAATCGATGCTGGGGATGCGAGTGAACCGGATGGCTGCGGGACCGGGATGGCTTGCTGTGACATCGATGGAGATGGCCGCCTCGAAGTCCTGATTTCGCATGGCGAGAGCGCGATGATGCCGCTGACCTTCCTGCGACCGCTGGGTGGCTACGAGAACAACTGGCTGCGGATCGCGCCATTGACACGCTTTGGCGCACCGGCCCGCGGTGCATTTGTCGAGATCACCGTAAGTGGGCGGACACAAAAACGCATCATCGATGGTGGCTCTGGCTACCTCTGCCAGAACGAGCCTGTCGCGCATTTTGGTCTGGGAACGGCTGATGCGGTGCAAATTGTACGCATCGTGTGGCCGGGCGGTGCAACCCACATCGTGATGAATCCAGAGATCAACCGGATACACCGTATCAACCACCCGGAAGGCTAAACCCGCGCACGG
>CAIWTR010000684.1 GCA_903915615.1 uncultured Armatimonadota bacterium | reverse complement strand
GCATCCGTCCGTGGGCCCATCAACATCGGTGGCACGACAGCAACCCTTGTGGAAACAAAGCGTAACGGACAGCTGGTTCTCCGCGAAGGTTATCGCTACGCAAAGGGCCAGCTGATGTTGACGGCATTTTCAACATCACCAAAATCATGGGTTATCATCGATCCCCCGCTTATCCTCCTGAAGGATGGCGCGATGCTGGGTGATGAGTACAAGTGGCGGGGCCGTCTGCGAATCGATGGAAAGTCGATTGATGCGTTTGGACTCTCACGCCCGAGTCTTAGGGAATCCGTTCAGACGATGAGCGCTGGGCGATTTTCTGGTATCCGCATTGATTCCGGGCTGTCGGCACCACTTCCAAATGGCGACCGCATCAAGTATCAGACAACACGCTGGGTTGCCACAGGTATCGGATTTATTCGTAGGGAATACCTCGACCGAACTGCGCGGCGACAAAGTAATCTGATCAGCTTCAAGATGAAGTAAACGATGTCCGAGGCGTGTTTCCGAAGTAAATGCGCCCACGTGAATGCCATTATGCGCTCGTACTGACCTGGAATCTCCGAACAGTGTCACGACTTAGAACGTACCTCAGTGTGATTTTTAGCCATCAGGTGATATGCGCAGTTAAACAATAAACTAATTTCTGACAATCTGCGCTAACATTGTTCACATGGCAACTTTCAGGAAAGCATTTCGCTTTTTGCGAAGCAATGCAAGTGCGTCACTGATGTTCCTCATTTACATCCTGATGTGGTGGATGCCTTTGCGGCCGATTATCACCCTCGTTTCTGGACGGAGTGATATTCCTTACGGAATCAATGGCCCCCTTGAATGGATGTCCCGCTGGTGGCTGACAGCGGATGCTCCGACACTGTTTCAACCCATCGCATTGCTTGGTGCCTGGATGCTCACCTACCAGCGCATTGGAATACTCAGGGCAACATGGGCACGCACGTGCCGCTCTGCTACGCGACGCGGTGCAAAATGGGCAAAGTATTCGTGGATACCGCTGGCGGTGCTACTCTTGACTGGAGCAGTATCCTTCCTCGGACATATCACCCCTCTAGCCATTACAACCCTTGTGTGGCTGCCGATTGGTGTCATTTTTTACATTTACGGCCCAAGAGTGACCCGCGCACTCCACACTCCGATTCTCCTCTTGCTTGCAGCGACGGCCGTTCCAGATACCATCCCGGAGCTACTCCAGAAGGCCTCTCAGCGCATTCTTGGTGCGATAGCCATTCTCTTCGGCCGCGCGCTCGGAGATACGCTCACCTATGATGCAGGTAGCACCTTCAACGTCGCGGATGACTACATCCGGACAGCTACACTGAATGCACCGATTGCTGCCCCAATGAACGGTCTGGCATTGATGGGATCGACGGTTGTTATCGCGGCGATCTGGACACTGCACAAGCGCCGAGGCATTGCATCCACTGCACTTGCAAAGCTGGTTGCGTTTGCCATTTCAGCCTCCTGTGTCCTGGCACACACACTGCTCATTGTCATCACCCTCCACAACGGAGAACGTGGCTACGGTGTTGCATCCCTGCACAACATCCTGTTGTTGCCACTAACCGCAACAATCTCCATCCTAATCCTGAACAAGTGCTTTACCAGTCCATCCGGACAAGGCCTCAGGACACTGGATAGAAGCATCGTGCTGTGGTTCGTCAGCCTTCCTGATCTCCGGAGGAAGACCCCATCCCAGCGACGGACGACATCCAAAAAGGCAACCAAGCCTGCGCCACCATTGTTGGGTGTGCTCATCCGGATGATATTCTCGCCATTTCGAACTTAT
>CAIWTR010000683.1 GCA_903915615.1 uncultured Armatimonadota bacterium | reverse complement strand
TTTGGCCGTCCAATAGCAAGCTTGATACAAAGGCGCGTCAGGGCATTGCGAGCCACAAATGCGTGCCGAATCGTGCGCCAGCTGGTGTCGCGCCGCTGCGCCCGGATGACATCGAGGCTGCCGTAGGAATACGGGGTCTTCAGCCAGCTTTCAAATGTTCTGTCAGGGCGATGAATGGCATTTGCGTCAAGCTCGACCTTGAACACGACATTTTCCTGTTTCCACAGACGGGCCGCCAGCTCGACATCCTCCTGGCGGGTAAAGCCTTCATCGAAGCCACCAACCGCCAGCAGCAGGTCTCTCCGAACGGATGCATTCCCGGTGTAGAAATGATTCGGTCCGGCATCTGTCCAAGCCCCCGATGCAAACTGTGCGTATTGCTTTTCCAGCATCACGTGTTCCCAGCGGATCCACAGCGGCTCGGATGTCCCGAGGCGTAAATCGCGGCGCTGAGGCCCGATGACAACCAGTGGCTCCAGTGCCTGCTGCAGCTTGTAGTGCACTTCAAGGCACTCAGGGGATGGTTCGATATCGTCATCCAAAAAGACAATAACCTTGCCATGCGCTTCGCGGATACCAGTGTTGCGCGCGCGCCCGGGTCCGCCATTTGTCAAGTGGATAGGCCGAAGGGTGTATGGAAGCGTTCCAATACGTCCATCTAAATAGGCCTTTGTGCCATCCGGTGAGCCATCATTGATGACCAAAACCTCAAATAAATCAGGCGGAAGCGTCTGTTTCGCAAGCCCTTCAAGCGTTTTGTGAAGGAGTGTCTGGCGTTTGTAGGTTGGTACAACGATCGAGAGGAATGGTTCCATGGAACGGTGCATCGTAAGTCGTAGACATGTCTCTTTGCAAGTAAAAATACTGTGCCAGAATCAGCAGTCGACGTGTAACTTACTCCCCCACTTCCAAAATGCGACCATGTAACATCCCAAGTTTATAGAGAATACCGCCGTAGAAAGCGATTGAGAGCACGGTGGCGATGCCCCAGATAGGGCCAAATGGCAACATCCCGGCAAGTGCAAGTGGGATACTCATTACTGTAAATCGGCCGATGGAGCCCATGAGTTCCCGTGTGAAAATTGGCATCTGGAGAACCCGGATGTAAACCACAACAAGGAGAATCTCTAAGATTACATCCGATGCCAGAGCACCAATCCCGGCGTTTCCCAGCAACTTCTGGGTCGATACTGTCAGCAACACACAGACCACTGGCACAAGAAAGGCGACCTTGATCGTACCTGCTACCAATTTGCGTTGCAGCCCGCTCGCGACGATAGCGCTGGTTAACATCATCGCGATGTACAACAACATCATCATCGGAGCCGATAGCGCCAACATCACCGGTCCATAAATGAATTTTGGATACAGCCCGACCAGGGTCAAGACTTGCTTTCCATGGAATATAAATCCGATAAAGACAGGAATGCAGACGAGGAATGCAGCACGCAGCAGTGCTTGTAGCTGTTGATGAAAGCTATCCTTTCCTCTTAGGTAGGCGCTCGTTAGCATCGGTAACCCCAGTTGGCTGAATGCTACAGGTACAAACATCGCGCTACCGAGTAGGCGCTTCGCAACAGAGTAGCCTCCAATTGCAGCCGGTGTCGCCACGTATCCAAGCACCAGCATCACCAATGGATCCTTCAAGTGCACAAAGACAGCCCCACTTGCCAGTAGAAAAAACTGGCTAAAGACGAACTTCAGGTCTGTGATGAGCGGTGTGGCTGACGTTGTGGTTACGCGATAAACGTTGCGATATGCCCGCCAACTAAGTGCAATCCCGATGACATCAAACAACACTGGGACCCAGATAAACATATGAAGCGGCTGATGTGTGACGGCAAGGGTTACGATGATGCCCGCATTCATTGCCCGCTCTAACAGCTGGATGACATTGGTCCGTGAAACTTGGCCAAAACCACGTATGACTTCTTTGATTGATGATGCCAGTTGCCCGGCAAGGGAACAGACAATGGCCAAGGAGACATAGTTTGTCGTGATTTGTGGATACTTTACGATCCAGGCAAAAATGTTGAAGACAACAAAGACGGCTAAGGTTACACTTGCTTTGACGCCAAAGGATGCCACGACCAGGTTGCGTGACCGGGATGCATCCGTGGTGACAGTCCTGCTAATGACGCTAGACAACCCGGAATCACAGATTGTTCCAACAAGCGCTGTCACACTGAAGACGATGGAAAAAATCGCATACTCGTGAAGCGTTCGATACTTGGGCAGGATGTACGTGGAGAGTAGTGCGAATCCCCAAGACAGTACCTGTGTGAGGATGGTAACCGCTAACTGGCGTCCTGACTTCTGCACCAACATCGGTTGTTCAACCACTTGTTCCGCGGTCATGCTTTTTCCAGTGCGGGATGCGTACGCAAACCACGACT
>CAIWTR010000682.1 GCA_903915615.1 uncultured Armatimonadota bacterium | reverse complement strand
TCGCAGATGAAAAGCTTCGTCCTATCCTTCGCTGTATCCGCTGCGCAGCCTGTGTCAATACGTGCCCTGTTTATCAGCAAATTGGGGGGCATGCCTATGGCTGGGTGTACTCTGGACCTATCGGCGCAATTCTTGACCCAGTACTACTGGGCCTCGAGAATGCCTATCACCTTCCGTATGCTAGCAGCCTCTGCGGGGCATGCACCGAAGTCTGCCCAGTCAAGATTCCCATTGATGACATCCTTGTTGAGCATCGGAAACGAGCAGTAACTGCATCGCTAACCGGTTCCCTTGAAGCGATGGCAATGGCGTCTTTTGCCACAGTGATGGTCAATCACAACCTCTATGAAGCGGCGACGCGCCTAGCAGCGGTGATGCCATCCTCAAATGGTCGTACGTCGCGCTTACCGTTACCGGTCATCACAGACTGGCAGTCATCGAGGGACCTCCCGGCAATCAAAGGCCCCCGCTTCCGTGATATCTGGAAACAGCGCCTGGCAGCGGCTGGAGCCAATCATGGAGCGTAATCTCTTTCTCGCGCAGCTGCGGAGCAGAATGCCCCAGCCTACGACAAAGCCTGCCCAGTTGGAGATGCCAGCCCAGAGGGTGCTTTCGGCAGAGCGTCGCCTCGAGCTGTTTGTAGAGCGGGCCACGGCAGCCCTCACACATGTACATATGTGTCACTCGAAGGATGCCGCGGTTGCTGTGATTGAAGGCATTATTGGTGCGGACTCTTACGTCGACACGGGATGCCACCAATATGCCGCACTCCTTGACAGGCTAGCAGGACCAATAAAGCATTTATCTTCGGATGATCGCGATGTTACATTTGGAATCAGTGAAGCACGACTTGGAGTTGCCCTGACCGGTAGCTGTGTGCTCGATGCATCCCAGCATCGGGGCGGAACCCTGCTCCCACCCAGGCATATCATCTTATTGAATGTAAGCGACATCGTTGAGGACCTGTACGCGGCATACGCGGTGGTCGGTGAATCGTTGAGGACATCACGCACATCGGTGTTCGCCTTCCATACCGGCCCAAGCCGGAGTGCGGATATTGAACAGACGATGGCGCTTGGCGTCCATGGCCCTGGTGATGTCCACGTATTGGTGTTTGCATTCGCTGCTGGTGAGTGATAACCTCACGGGGTTGTGAAGAGGTATTCGTGCCTTCTGATCAATAAGGCGCGCTAGTTCCGTCCGGGGGGACGGCTATGCGGGCCCAGAAACTTCATCTCGAAGGAGATCCCCCAATATGAGTTTGCCCACAGAAGTTGCAGCACAGGTTGTTGCAGACTACAAAACCCATGAGTCTGACACAGGCTCCCCAGAAGTACAGATTGCGTTGCTCACAGCACGTATCACCCAGTTGACCGGTCACCTCAAGGTGCACAAGCATGACCACCACACACGTCGTGGACTCCTGATGCTGGTCGGACGCCGCAAGCGTTTGCTGGGATATCTTTACAATGTGGATGTTGAGCGATATCGCTCACTGGTTCAGAGGCTCGGTATTCGGTCTCGTCTTTAGGTCGCTGAGCGGCCCAAAGCGGAGGGCGCCCGCAAACTTTTGCGGTGCGCCTTTCGTGTTTTTACAGCACCCGTAAACAAGCGGATCAAGTGCTGAGCGTGCGTTGAAGAAGGAAACTAAACATACATGTCAACTTTACATTCTGTTGACTTCACACTGCCTGATGGCCGTGTTGTAACAGTTGAAACCGGGAAGCTTGCGATGCAGGCAAACGGTTCAGTCACCGTTCGAGTCGGTGACACCATCATTTTGGCTACGGCCACGATGAGCAGTCAGCTGCGCGGTGGGATTGACTTTTTCCCACTGACCTGTGACTACGAAGAGCGTAAGTACGCTGTTGGCAAGATTCCTGGTGGATTTGTCAAGCGTGGTGGCCGTCCATCCGAGAAGGCAACTCTGGTCTCACGACTGATCGACCGTCCTTTGCGCCCATTGTTTGACAAGGGCATGCGTAACGACGTTCAGGTCATCGCGATGCCATTGTCTGTCGATCTTGACAACATGCCCGACGTCCTTTCCGTTCTCGCTGCATCCGCTGCGCTGACCGTATCGAGCATCCCGTGGGCCGGCCCAATTGGTGCCGCACGTGTCAGCATCGCTGAAGATGGTTCGTTTATCGCGAACCCAACACAGGAGCAGATTGCCGCATCCCCTCTCGACCTCGTGGTCTCGGGAACGGCAAAGGCAATCCTGATGGTCGAAGCTGGCGCAAGCGAAGTTTCTGAAGAAACGATGCTGGCCGCGTTTGACTTTGCACATGATGTCATCAAAACGCAGTGCGCTGCGCTCGATGAGCTTCGTGCTAAGGCTGGAAAAGAAAAGTTGACCGTGTCCCTTCACGAAGTCAACTATGAAATCCTCAAGGTCATTCGTGAGCAGTTTGGTGCAACGATGCGTGCCGGACTCCAGGATCCTGACAAGGCAAGCCGTGAAGCTGGTTTGACATTGCTGATCAATCAGGTCGTAGATGCTCTCAAGGCAACATACCCTGACAACATCGGTGACCTCAAGGAAGCCGCCGACAAGGTTGTCAAGGAACAGCTGCGTGACCTTATCCTCACGGAAGGTCGCCGCCCTGATGGCCGTGGAACGACAGACATCCGCAAGATTACTTGCGAAGTTGGTCTTCTGCCTCGCGTCCACGGGACTGGCTTGTTCACACGTGGCCAGACACAGGTCCTTACAACCTGTACGCTTGGTTCCCCAGGCGATGCACAGATGGTTGACACCCTCGAAGAAGACGGCGAAAAGAAGTACATGCACTTCTACAACTTCCCGCCTTATTCGGTCGGTGAAGCCCGTCCAATGCGCGGTCCTGGTCGCCGTGAAATCGGCCATGGAGCCTTGGCTGAGCGTGCATTGATTGCAGTCCTTCCTGATCCATCAACGTGGCCTTACACGATGTTGTTGACCAGCGAAGTTCTTGAATCCAATGGCTCGACATCACAGGCATCCGTCTGTGGCTCAACCCTCGCACTCCTCGATGCAGGCGTTCCTATCAAGGCACCTGTCGCGGGTATTGCAATGGGTCTGATCAGCGATGAAGCAACCGGTAAGTACGCTGTCCTTACTGATATCCAGGGAATGGAAGACTTTTCCGGTGATATGGACTTCAAGGTCGCTGGAACGGCTAAGGGCATCACCGCCCTGCAGCTCGACACAAAGATTCAGGGTATTCCCCGTGATGTCTTTGTCGAAGGCTTTGCCCAGGCACTCGAAGCCCGCTTGTACATCCTTGGCAAGATCAATGAGGCCATCGGTGCTCCACGTGAGCAGATGTCCGAATATGCTCCACGTATCATCTCTCTGAAGATTGATCCTGAGCAGATCGGTTCCATCATCGGCCCAGGTGGCAAGAACATCAAGAAGATCTGTGCTGAAACAGGTGCGAAGATTGACATCGAGCAGGATGGCTCGGTTCACATCACGGCAACTGATGGCACAGGTGGCGATGCAGCCCGCAAGATTATCGAAGATATGACCCGGTTGGTGAAGCCTGGTGATGTCGTCGAGGGTCGTATCACACGCTTCCTGCAGTTCGGTGCGTTTGTTGAGATTGGCGGAGGCCGTGATGCCCTCGTCCACGTTTCGCAGCTCAGTGACACACCACCATCACGCCCAGATGAAAATCTCAAGCTGGGTGATGTGATGACGGTTCGTATCACCGAAGTCGATGGACAGGGTCGTGTCAATGCCACAGCACGTGGCTTGGAGCTTCCGTTTGATCCAGAGAATCCTGAACCAGGTCGTCCACCACGCCCTACGGGTGACCGTGGCGGCCGCGGTGGTGATCGTGGCGGCGACCGTGGTGGTTTCCGTGGCGGCGACCGTGGTGGTCGTGGTGGAGACCGCGGCGGTGACCGTGGTGGTTTCCGCGGCGGAGACCGTGGTGGTGACCGAGGTCCTCGACCAGAGCGGGATGCTGAGCCACAAGCGGATGCACCAGCCCCAGTCGTAGACGTTGAAGAAGGCGATGGCATGCCAAAGGCCCGCTTCCGTCCACGTCGCTGATGAGTAGGCTCATCTAACAAGCTAAAGCCCTCGGGGAGTCATTCCTGAGGGCTTTTGTTTGTGTAGAGATCTGTGTTTCGATGTGAGTAGTACCTGTTATGTTTTTAGGTTTATTCCATAAGTGACGGGTCAGGTGCCGTTCAGCTGATCACATTGCTACGGCCGGTGGAGACAGCAGCAGTGGCGCAACTTAGACCAGACCCTGATGTGTCTGTCGGGAAACTCCGTAGGACGCTCCAGAAGCCTATATCATGTCAGAAGACCGCTTCCGTCCAAGTCACTGATGTATCTGCACACCTAACAAGCAAAAGCCCCCGGGATTGAATCCTGAGGGCTTGGATGCGTGGCTGGACGATCTATACCGATTCCGGCGGTCAAACTTACTTCTTTGCTGGTGACCAGGTAAGACCGGTTACCGTTAGATCTTCTGGCGAGATTGCAAATGGCGGTATGGATGCATCCATTGGGACAACATAGACCCGCCCCTTGCTGATGTAGGCGACCTGTGTGCCATCAGGGCTGATCGAAACACCATCGATGGGTACTGCGGCTAGGCGAGCCCCGCCTACAGAGTCTCCTGCACCGCCTAGAGGCATCACTGCAAGTCCGGCATCAGCCCCCTTGGATTTCCAGAACACAACATTCGTGCCGTCGGCTGTTGCCATAATCCCATCAGCCTCGATCGGGAACTCCGTGACTGATTCAACCTGAAATTCAGCATTCCAAAGAACAAAGCGTGACTTGCCTTCATCAACACCCTCTTCGCTCGGTGCGGCAGCGGAGACGGATGGCAGCTTATCCAGCATATCCATACCGATCGGAACGGGTTGCTTCAAAGGAGTGCCGCCAGAGACGAGCGCTGCAGCTTTTCCATCCGGAAGGAAGATCGGAACAATCTTTTTGCCCTTGGCCAAGATCGCAGGAGTTTCATTGCGTTCATCATAGATGAGACATATCTGGTCAAACTCGCGCTTGATAACGACCAACATAAAGGTTTCATCAGCATTGACGGCAAAGTCGACTACTCCACCGTATTCAAATATCTCAGCGATCAGGCGGTTTTCGCGTTTCATCTCAGCGTGCGGAAAGACAGCTTTCGGATCGCCTCCATTTGGATGTACAGAAATCAACCGTCCGCCATCCATAAAGTAGATGTTGTCTGCAAGATGAAACTGTGGGCGTTCCTTGGTACCGGAGCTTGCGGCAGATTGCGTCAGCTGAATAACTTTCTGGCCGAGAGCCGCATCCATAACACACAGATGACGAACATCTCCAACGGCGTACGATCCAAATTGGGTGAGGAAGCGGTTGCTTGTGAAGGCAATCGTCTGACCATTGGAATCCAGAACGGGTTCACCCTCTGCAGGCTCATCCGATGTCAACTGAACGAGGCCTCCACCATCCTTTGCGTTCATCATGAACAAGTCCGATGATTTCCCGCGTGTTGCTGAGACCACAAGCTTTCCTGCAGTACTTGGGATTGCCGTCCCAGGGATCGGAAACCCTAGACTTCCCCATCTGGCAAGCAAAGCAACGATTGTGAATGCAACAAGAAGAAGGATGATATTGCGGGGTGTGATGCGCTTCGGTTTCATGGCTGGTCTCTTGTACGGATGTTTATTACTATCAATAGTTGTGCACACCCAGAATTACAGAGTATATTACCTTGAACAGTTCCCTTAACGCGGGAAGTACGCTTACCGAACTCGGATGTAGCAGATGTGCGTGTAGTATTGACACGCATCCTTTTTTCGTGGTAAAGTCGCGAGGTTCACTCCCAAACAAAGGGTCTTACAAAAATGTATGCAGTAATCCGGACCGGTGGAAAGCAATACCGGGTATCGGCAAACGACACGATCGTAGTCGAAAAGCTTGACGGTGAAGTTGGTGATGCAATCACCATTGATGATGTTCTCCTCATTGGTGGCGAGACCACCCGTGTTGGATTGCCTATTGTGACAGGTGCAAGCGTGACTGGCACGATTGTCAAACAGTGCAAGGGCAAGAAAATCAACGGAATCACCTACATCAAGGTCAAACAACATCAGCGTCACTATGGCCATCGCCAGTTTGAGACGCACATCCGTATTGACGGAATCAACGGTTAGTCGAGGTATTAGCTATGGCACACAAAAAAGGTGTGGGATCTTCCCGCAACGGACGTGATTCCAACCCACAGATGTTGGGCGTCAAGGAATATGCTGGTCAAACGGTTACTGCTGGTTCGATTTTGATCCGCCAGCGCGGATCCAAGTTTGATCCAGGTGCTAACGTCGGCCAAGGTCGTGATTACACCCTCTTCGCAAAAGTCGATGGTGTTGTCAAGTTCGAAGGTTTCAAGTACAACCGCCGGATTAGTGTCTACCCTGTAGTCGCTGAAACAGAAGTTGCTGAAACATCTGCATAGTCGGTAAGGTTCACCGATTTCAACGGCCCGGTTTTACCGGGCCGTTCTTGTTTGAAGGAGCTGCTTAAATGTTTATTGATGAGATCAACTTCAACATCCACGCCGGTGATGGAGGACGTGGCGCAGCGACCTTTCGTACGGAGAAGCACGTTCCCCGTGGCGGCCCGGATGGTGGCGATGGCGGACGTGGTGGCAGTGTTTGGTTGGAAACAGATGCCAATATTTCGACACTGCTTGACTTCCGTCCCGGTAAAAATTATCGCGCCGATCGTGGTTCGGACGGCATGGGTAAGCAGCAGTTCGGCAAAGATGGCAAAGATCTCGTTTTAAAGGTCCCGCCAGGAACGCAAGCTTTTGATGCCATCACTGGTCAGCTGCTTGCCGACTTAGCCGGGCATCCGATGAAGTTCGAAATTGCACGTGGTGGGCGTGGAGGCAAGGGAAATATCCACTTCGTCTCATCCGTCCAACAAGCACCTAAATTTGCAGAGCTCGGTGAACCCGGAGAGACATTCGCCGTTCGCCTAGAGCTGAAGCTCCTCGCGGATGTTGGCCTTGTCGGATATCCAAATGTAGGAAAGTCTACGCTCCTATCCGTGGTTTCTGCTGCTCGTCCGAAGATTGCTGACTACCCATTTACGACATTGGTACCCAATCTGGGAGTCGTTGCGCTGGACCATAGCCGTTCCTTTGTCATCGCCGATGTCCCTGGGCTTATCGAAAATGCAAGCGAAGGCGCAGGACTCGGTATTCAGTTTCTTAAGCACCTCGAACGTACCAGACTGTTGATCCACATGATTGACATCAGTGAGTACTCAGGACGAGAGCCTAAAGATGACTATGCTGTCATCCGCGCCGAGCTCGCAAACTTTAGTGCAGACCTTGCTGCCCTCCCGGAAATCATCGTCCTCTCGCGAGCAGACCTTGTGTTTGATGAGGCCTACAAGCAGGAACTGCTTGAGCACTACCGGACCATTTCGCCTGAAACGCTGATTATTAGTGCTCCAACGCGTATGGGCCTCGATGAGCTGATGAAGCTTGTCTGGTCAAAACTCGAAGCATTACCGAAACAGCTGTCCGCGGCTACGGGTACGGTTCGAATCACAACGCGTGACAAGGACAATGATGACCCACGGCAGTTTGCCATCAACTATGATGAAAAGTCACGCACATACGCAGTCACTGGCCATGGAATAGAACGTAGAGTTTCCATGACTGACATGAGTAATGACTTCATGGTGCGGCGTTTACAGCGTTCGATGGAGCGTTGGGGTCTCTTCAAAAAGCTGAAAGAAGCTGGTGCTAAGGATGGAGATAACATCCGAATTAGGCATCTTGAATTTGAATATGTGGATGATGACCTGGTCGATGAGCCACTGGCATCAAGCAATGACGATGATCTGGACGAACCCGTATAATAAGCCATGCCAGAAACTGGAGTTGATGGACGGACATCGCCGACACCGTTACGGGTACCAGAACCCACGGTTGAGCGCCTGTCTACGTATCTTCAGTTTCTGTACAGTGCTGCGGCAAGTGGTCTGACAACGATTTCGTCGGCACATGTCGAGTCTGCCACTGCAGTTTCAGCTGCACAGTTTCGCAAAGATCTCAGCTACTTTGGTGAATTTGGTAAACCCGGCGTCGGCTATATCATCTCAGAACTTCAAGACCGTATCTCGCGAATATTGCAGCTTCACGAGACGCAACCTGTCATTCTGATTGGGCTTGGAAATCTGGGTGCCGCCCTCTTGTCCTATCCAGGACTCACAGAACAACGGTTTCAAGTGGTTGCTGCCTTTGACATCGACCCTAAAAAGTGTGGACGTACCGTGCAGGGAGTCCCGGTCTATGCTCTCAGTGATCTCCTTACGCAATGTGCCCGGCTAAATCCACGCATTGCCATCCTTGCTGTCCCGGGACTTGCTGCGCAACAAACCTTTGACCTTGCCTATCAAACCGGCATTAGGGCAATCCTAAACTTCGCGCCTGCTGTGCTCAGAGTCCCTGCAGGCGTAACAGTTCGAAATGTCAGTTTTACACAGGAGCTGGCTGTTCTCTCGTATCACATCAAAACCGACCAGTTGGATTCCTGACATGCGCGGGGCACGCCTTGCGGTCGCGCTTGTTTTCGTAGGCATCCTGATGGTCGCACTGGCATCCTGGTTTGTCCTCTCACGAACCAAGCGGAACCGACAAGCAATTCCAGTAAGGACATCGGCCTTCGTTCTCTCCGGCGGCACAACAGGCTCAGCAAGCTGGTTACGTTGCTCGGACGGTCAGGTCGTCGTTATCGGAACGGGAGCCGAATCGGATGCCCGAAAACTGATCGAAAGCCTTGATGCGTATGGCATCACCACAATAGACCTTGTGATTCTCCCACATCCCTATTCCGATGTAACTGCAGGCTTTAGTAACCTTCAAAGTCGATACCGTATCCGGCACGTTTGGGTAAGCTCGGTCGCGCCCATAAACCGTCATAATGGACAGGCGATGGAGTCAATAAAGGCTGCTGGGGTTCCGATGACCATTGTGCATCGGGGAGACAGAATGCAGCTTGGTGACCTCCATATTGATGTCCTTTCACCACCGGTTGCACGCATTACCGGACGCCCATCTGCCGGAAACAACTCAGTTGTCGTTCGTCTTAGCACCCCAATATTTTCTCTCCTTCACCTTGGCGGCATTGGACTCTCAGGGCAAAGAGCCCTCCTAAAGGGCGTTTCGTCACAGCAGCTCAAATGCGATATCGTCGTCTTACCGCGCGTCTCGAGTAGTGATGAGCTTCTGGCAGAGCTCCTTCAAGCCACTAGCGGAGGTTACTTTATTGTTGAGGGCCAATCAGATGACTTGGATACAACCCTGTTGAACAAGACGAGTGGAACTTTCATCGATGTAAGTGCAGCCGCAAAGCCTCCTCTGTTTTTCTTGGATGAAACCGGCGTCCGACAAGTTTTCTAAACCTATTGTAAATTTCCTGAAC
>CAIWTR010000681.1 GCA_903915615.1 uncultured Armatimonadota bacterium | reverse complement strand
TTTGAGCCCGAAGCACATCGCTGCATTCAACATCGTAAATCTGAGAGCCTTGAATGCAAGTGCCTTGAGTGCCCAAATGTGCCCGACACGTGCATACTTTCCGTAATACGCACCATCTCCAAATCCATAATTCAGGAGTGTATCTGGCCATTGTTGCGGAAGGCGTGTTCCGTAGTGGTCGACGGTGTTCGCCGGGTCAAGACAGATGCTGAAGCCTGCATGATAAATACGGTAGGCAAAGTCGCTGTCCTGGCTGCCACGAAGGGGTGCTCCAACACCCATGACTTCATCGTATCCACCGGATGCATCCCAGGCGGTTCGTCTTACAGCAGAGTTCGCGCCCATCCCAAACGTGCGGTAGTTGCCCTTCCGACGGTGATGTAGCTCGAGCTTATCCCACATCAGAGCAGGCACAACAACGCCTTGTTCTACAATCGATGCCAACGCATCAGGGATACACACCTGACCGTAGATCATTCCGATCTCTGGGTCCGAGTCAAAACGCTCCGCAATACACGACACCCAGTTTTCCGGAACAATAACATCATCATCTGTGCAGGCGATGTAAGCACCGTCTGTGACATCTTTACCGATGTTGTACGAACGGGAGAGGCCCGGCTTTGGGAGATGGTGGTAAACGAGACGGCTGTCGGTTTCCTGATAGCGCTTCACAATCGCATGCGTCAGGGAGTCAGTGCTCTGGTCCATGATATGCACGTCGAAATTTTCATACGTACATCCAAGAACAGACTTGATTGCCATTTCAATCATGTCGGCGCGGTTACGCGTACAGATAACAACTGAGACCTTGTTCGATGACATAGTTACTTCCTCAAAGGCTTTTTGAGTGCAAACTCCATGCCAGCACCGAACTCCTTTTCAACCTGTGTCAATGCGTTTCCAACCGTCATGTCCATGTCGTAGTAGCGGTAGCTTGCAAGACGGCCTCCGAAAATGACATTCGTGACACTTGCAGTGCGCTCACGGTAGCGGTCAAAGATGGCATTGTTGATGGCATCATTCACTGGATAGTAAGGTTCATTGCTGCCTGTATAGGCCGCAGGAAACTCCCGGGTAATCACTGTGTGTTCAGTGTCCTTGAACTCAAAGTGTTTGTGTTCAACGATACGCGTATAGGGCACGCTGCTTTCGGTGTAGTTGATGATTGCATTGCCCTGATAGTCGCCCGCTCGCTCTTCCGTTTCGAAGCGCAGCGATCGATACTCCAAATGGCCTTCCGCATAATCAAAGAACGCATCGATTGGGCCCGAATACACCACTTTATGCGCAAGTTCATTTAGCTGAACACGGTCTTTCAGATAGTCGATACCAAGCTTGACTTCGATGCCGACGAGCATGTTTTCGACCAGCTTTGTATAGCCGCCAATCGGGATGCCTTCCCAGCGATGTGAATCGTGGAAGTAGCGGTCATTCATCGTCAGGCGGACTGGGAGGCGCTTAATGATGGATGCTGGGAGCTGTGTCGCAGAACGTCCCCACTGCTTTTCTGTGTAACCCTTAACGAACATCTCGTACAGTGTTGGTCCAACCTGGGCAAGCATGTGCTCTTCCAGATTGGCAGGGTTTGGATTTGGACGAACTTCGGATGCGAGTTTCGCGATGGCATCCGCTGGTGTAATCACATCGGGCCAAATCTGATGCATGGTGTACAAGTTGATTGGAAGGCTGTAGAGGCGCCCGCCATAGCTTGCCTTTGTACGCAACGTAAAGTTGTTAAAGGCAGCAAATCGGGTGACGTAGTTCCAAATGTACTCTTGGCTTGTGTGGAAAATGTGCGGGCCGTACTCATGGACATGAATGCCGCCCACATCACGCGTATACACATTTCCAGCGATATGGTTACGTCGGTCGATGACGAGGACACGTTTTCCGCGGTCTGTGGCCTCCCGTGCAAAAATGCTCCCGAAGAGGCCAGCACCCACCACAAGATAATCGTATTGTTTCACCATGCATCCAAATCCCCTTAGGTTAGTAGTAGGGATTGTTGGATAATTTTGGTTGTATCTTTACCTCACAAGCCCTTACATCCGGGGCAGACGCACACGGTACATAACGTTAATGCCCACCGGGCTGCGGCCGTAGGAACCCTGAACACCTTGCGGGATGCTATGTAAGTCCAACGATGCGCCAATTGAATGCTCGGCATCCGGGGAAACGCGGATCACTTGAAAGCCACCGATGGTCAGTTTGCCAATGCTCTGGAGGCCTGTCGGGGCTCCCGGGAGCTCATCCTTTTCCACACGCTCAATACGGGTGAAAATGCTCTGCTTCCCGCGAATGTAAGCTGCTTCTGCAAGGAGGGCATCCGAAAATCCATCCCCACCATGACCACTATTCCGACCAAATGCAATCATTCCTGATAGAGAACCACCATCCTTCAGCTGCCAGTTCTGCGCAACGGATGCCGTCAAGCGCGTCGCGTTGTGGTCTGGATCCAAGGCTTCCGGAGACTTCAAAAATCCATAGCTGACCTGGGCACTGGTCATTGGACTGGGGTTCCACGAGACACGTGTGCTATACGAGTCGATGTTAATCGGGTCGATACGCATCCGGTTTTCATCCGGTTCACGACCCGTAAAGGCAGACCCTTCGAGACGCAGCTTGTCTTTGTGCGTCGCGCCAAGTGTCAGGACGCCGCTTGTGATGTGGGTGCCATCCAGCCAGTGATGCGAAAGCGGAGCCACCGGGTTTTCCCAGCCACTCGGGCGATGTTGAAACGCCGCAGGTCCAAGCGCCGGCTCACCCACGGGAGCCACATATAGCATCGCGCGGCTCTCCCGGCCCAGCGGGACCGACCCCGTGAATGCGAGTTCCATAAGGCCATCATGCGGATGTTGACGATCCACAAGCGCCACCCCACCGCTTGTTTCCCCTGTCTGAAACAGATTCTGATACCCACGCCCGCCATTCATCCACGCATCCGCAGAGACCATCAGCCGCAGGCCCTGCGTGCTCCCGCCCGTTCCGTTGCGCCTCGCCATCCACATCAGTTGGCTCATCCCGGCGAGCTGCTCGGAGCCCCGAGGCCCGGAGACCGACATCCCGGATGCGACCAGCTGGCCCATCGCCATCGTCTCCCAGCCACGCACCGGCTGGAACATCCGGCCGTAGAGGAGGCTGGAATCGGGAAGCCAGCTTGTTCCGCTGCCCTCACGCGCCATCGTCCACGGACCCGTCACCCCCGACATCTGCGACATCTTCTGCTCGAAAATCATGTCAGGAGAAATGCCATCGTAGCGGGACTTACCGGCCTTTATCCCTGCCACGCATTCCTTGCAGACACCCTGTTTCTCAAACAATGACTGACCACAGCCGCAGGACTTCTCGATGGTGCATTCCGTACATCCACCCCCGATACAGCAAGCGTAGCGCCCCTCGGTAGCAAGGATGCGCTTTGCCTCGAGGATGGCCGCATCAAAGGCTTTCATGTCGCCCTTGGCCTTTGCCTGCATCGCTGCCTTGATGATTGGGTCGGCCTTGGATGGCCCGAGCTTTACATTTCCCGGAGGATGTGGCATCGCGTTGGCAGCGCCTGCGAGGAGTGCCACGGTGACAACGCTCAGCCACCATTTGCGCTTGTAATCGCTCACTTAGCGCCTCCAACGGAGATCACAAATGGGATGGTTACGACTTTGCCACTGCGTTGAAATTGTCCCCAAGCCTTGTAAATGCCGGCTTTTGGAAAGCGCGCATTGAATGCTACGATGCCGCGCTTTGACTGTGCGATACCAAGCTCATCCTCAGCCGGGTGGCTGTGGACAACCGTCTGGCCATCCGCGTGAATAATCATTAAGTGACCATAGGCGCCGAGGTAGGGCTCGAGGTCTGTGATCGCATCCCCGGTGCGTGTATCCGTCAGCTGAAACGTAACAGGAAGAGATTTACCAATAGGGATGTTTGATGTGCCTTTAAGGTTTGCCTTAATGCCATCCGCTGTGTTTGTTGTCCCGCTAGGCACGAGTGGAATCGCTGCGGGAGTCGTACCTGTGACTTTGACTGAGCCCATCAGGATTTGCGAGCCGGCCCCGCGCGGTGCGACATCTGCGAATGTGTAGTACTGACCACCCGCTGGGAAGACCTGGCTGTGGGTAAAGGTGCCATCCGGTTGCTGTTCAGGGTGCTCGTGTGCAAACCAGCTGAGGTCTTTGCTGACAAGCAGGAGGTGGAATAGTTTGGTGTGGGCAACATCGAGGTCTTTAACGGTTGCTTTGGACTTGGTTTCTTTGATGGTGAAGAGCAGATCCGTGGCCTCACCAGCCTTTGGAGAGCCCTTTGTTTTGACATCTAGTGCATACGGTTTTACAACCGCCTTGCGGGTTCCGGGCGCCGCTTCGTCACGAATATCGATTAGAATATCGGTACG
>CAIWTR010000680.1 GCA_903915615.1 uncultured Armatimonadota bacterium | reverse complement strand
TTGACGACCTTTTGGCGTTCAACAATGGTCTGGAGGGCATTTACCTGATCGCGAAGCTTTGCCGCACGCTCGAATTCCAGCCTATCCGCGGCTGACTCCATGTCAGACTTTAGTTTCTTCACCAGAGGCTCCTGGCGCCCTGACAGAAAGAGCTCAACATCGGAAACAGCCTGGAGGTAGCGTTCACGATCGGCAAGGCCTGCACACGGTGCTTCCGGACATCGGCCCATGTGGTAATAGAGGCATGGCTTTTGTTCCGGGATGTTTGTCCACGTCTTTCTACATGTCACGAGCGGAAAGAGTCGATAGACAAGGGTTAGTGTTTGACTTACGGCTCCAGAATTTGTAAATGGACCAAAGTAGCGATTGCCATCCCCCTGCTTTACTTTTCGCGTGATGATCAGGCGTGGGAACTGCTCCGATGTCGTTAGCATCAGGTAAGGATAGTGTTTATCATCCCGGAGACGAACGTTGTACTTCGGCTGATGTTTCTTGATCAGGTTGCATTCAAGAATAAGCGCTTCGAGCTCACTATCGGTGACAACCCAGTCGAGGTCCGCCACCTGAGCAACCATCCGCCGCGTTTTAGGTGAGTGATTCGCACTCTTCTGGAAATAGGACCGGACGCGATTTCTGAGGTTGATGGCTTTGCCGACATAGAGGATGGTGCCATCCTTGTCCTTGTGAAGATAACAGCCCGGTTGCGTTGGGAGGTTCTTCAGCTTTTCGGTTAGGGTCAGCGGGTTGTAGACATCATTCATCCGCGCCTATTCTACCTAGTAAGGCCCTCTTGGATGCGGACAGACAATGATATTGCTCTATGACTACGGCAATAGATGCACGATTTGCCTAGCTTTTGATGATCAATACATCAACCAAAGGAATGGAAAGTCAAGAACAAAAAAGGCCCCGGGTTTCCCCGGGGCCTTGTCGCATTCAGAACCTAACGCTTATGGAAGACGTGTCCGCCATGTTGTTGAACCGGTGTAGGTCACATCGTTGAAGCGATAAGACCAGTTCACACGTACGTTAGCCAGAGTACCAGCCTTGCCGACATTTCCATTGAAGTCAAGTGCACTTGACTTGGACTTGCCTACACCGATGGTAGTGAGGTCTACAGGAACTGCCGTGATGGTATTGGAGGCAGTCTGTGCAACGGTGATGTTCGCAGCTGTGATCTTTACGTTCTCAGCTGGTCCCACTGGGTTTGCAACCGTGTTGTCAGCATTCTTCAGCGTCACAACAGCATAGATCCTGTTGCCGGAACGACTGAGGGAATAGGTTGCAGACAATGACGGAGCGGTACGTGTCTCGACCAGATTCTTGATGTCAAACTTGAATGCACCACGTCCGTATGTTGACACAGCAAGGTAACCACTTACGGCTTCATTGCCTGGAACTTCAGGGATGTATTCAAGGGATGTAACAGGAACCAATGGAAGCTTCAACGGTGTACCGGCATCCGACCAGGTTGAACCCTTGTCGTTTGTCGTAAAGACACCGATTTCCGTAGCAAGGTACCAAGTGTTGATTGGATCCTTGGCTTCACGAACCAATGCGTAAGCAGGCACATCTGGAAGTCGGGTGTATGACGTTTCAGTTGTGTCTGCAAGACCGCTCTGGTCTGTGAAGACAATGTTCTGAGCCGTGATGTCCTGACATCGGTAAACACGACCAGAGAATCCAGCAACTGCCGAACCGCCGAGACATACAAGGACGTCTCCCGTGTTCAGAGGATTGACTGAGATACCAGTGACCGGTCTGCCACCAAACTGTGTGGCAGTGATTTCACGCCACGTTGGCTGCAGTGCATTGCTCGTCTGGTCAAAGAGATGTCCAGAGTTGGATCCACCGATATCTGCTGTCACATACAGCTTGCCATCACGTGTCCCAACAAACAGACGCTTTCCAGCACTAAGAGGAGAGTAGCTCGTACCTGCCTCAGTGATCGCTGAAATGCCAGCAGGGAATGTCTGAGCACCCACTGGGCGCCATTGTCCCTGACGTCCTGGAAGTTCAGTCGATCCGCTTGGGATTGGCTTGAACGCAGGAGCAGGGTCGTAGCGCCAAAGCTGTGTTCCACCTGTGTAAACAGGACGAACCAGCTGTCCGGCAACATCACCTTGAGCAGTTGTCGCATTTTTGTCTACGACAATCGGCGCAAAGGATGCGGTTGCGGATTGGAATGCATTGATTACACTATTGTCCGTCGTTGCGTCGTACGGAAAGTTGTACAGCGGTTGCCCCGATGCATTAACCCCTATTTGAACAGGAATAATGGATGAGAACGACTGTGCACGGTTTCTCGAAACAAACACCCCACCCGTGTCCAGACCCGCACCAAGCATGTAGCGTGGAGGAGTCGTTTCAGCAATGGAGGTAGGCAAAGCAATTGCCGATTTTCCAAAGTTGTACAAAGGTGGTGCACCGGGCGCTGGCGTGATGACGGTAGCCGTCCACACATCACCGTTGAGTCGACCGTAGCCAATCGTCGGTGTGCCGCCAAACATGTCAGTGACATCAAATGTGTTAACACTTGCACCATTGAACTGGGTCGCAGTAATGGTTCCTGCAAGCTGGTCGCTGAATGTCGCCGGAGTGGTCGCATCCGTGTAGTCCATTTCAACCAAACCGCCATCGTTTGCAATCAGCGACTTCGAGAAGTTGAACGGATTGTAGCGGATGTCGTGTTGGCGGATATGAACCTTGGCGGTCGTCCGGATTGAAGATGCCTGATCCACCCACTCACGAGCAGCCATTTCAGACGATGCGATGGTGGATGTTCCTACAAGGAGCAAATCATCCCAGCCGGATCTGGTCGAAATTGGACTAACGGAGAATGCATTGGCATAGTCCGATGTTGCCCAGTTGTTCGAGAGACCATCGTTTGTTGGGAAGTTACCTGTTACATCTGACCATTCGTACGTATCCTGACCAGCCAGTGTCTTTCGGATTCCCTTGAAGACACGACCGTCAGAATAGGCAGCATTGCCATCAACAACAAAGACAACCTTTTCATTCGTCGCACTTGGAACAGCCATCAAGCTGTAACCAGGCAGCAGTGCAGCGGAGTTGAGCTGTAATGGAGCATTGATTCTGGTCCATGTCGCACCAGAATCTTCGCTACGATAGATTCCACGTCCACCACAGGATGCGTAGATTGGTCGCTTGATTGGAACGAGCATTCCGTTGACAAGGCCAGTCAACTTACCGTTGGTGTATGGCTTATAGACGGAAACATTTGTCCAGACGCCCGAGACACCGGCAGGCGTCACGTTTGCCCAAGTTGTTCCACCATCAACGGAACGCCAGAGCGCTCCTGCAGCATTACCGTTGCGTGTACCCGCAATGACAACCTTTGCGTTTTCCGGATCGACAACAATGGATGTCACTGCAGAGCCGCCCATTTGAGCACGCCCGACATTCACCCAGGTTACACCACCGTTGACGGACTTCATGATTCCGGTCGACATATAGTTGCCGACCTGCACAGGTGTCGACAGGGAGCCAAAACTGTGATTAAAGAAGTTGGCATCACCCAAGCCCACATACAGAATCCGAGAGTTAACTGGATCGACTGCAACCGAGCTGGTCATCAGGGTTGGGAATGAAAAGTCCGACAGCGGTGACCAGGATTGGCCGCTATCCGCCGTCTTCCATACTCCACCGCCTGCCGTCGCCGCGTAGTAGGTTCCAACATTCCGGTTGTCATACGCGACCTGGTTGATACGTCCTGTCACATAGGACGTCGCCGGGCCTTGCTGATTCCGGTTCGTTGGACTCATAAACGTTGGTCCAACCGCTTCCCAGCGATTCTGTGTGTAGATGAGGTTGAGCCCACCAGCACGTGAACCACCCGCCTTCGGGATGGCTCGCGTTGCAAGGTGATCAGCAGGTTTCATCCGAGCCTTCAGCTCGAGTGCCTTTTGATAAGCTGCAGCGTCACTGCCAGCAAACTGAGCGTTTGCAGGTCCGGCGAGGGCTGCCATTCCGACGGTGGCCATAATGGCCACCATGGATATATTCCGCATTCGTAGATCCTTTCGCATCGCTTCCATTCCCTACTTCACCGCGTAGAACGTACCGGATACTCCACCAATGTAGAGTGTTCCGTCCGCTCCAATCGCAGGAGATGAGTCGAAGTATTCACCAGGTGCTGTCGGCGCATATGCCCATGCAACGCTTCCATCGGTGGTGTTCACTCCGTAGAGCTTTCCATCGTAGCAACCGATGTAGAGCTTACTGCCATCGAATGAAACGACAGGTGAGCTTGTAAAGCCAGGGTTGAACGACGGCAACGAAGCCGTATTCCACTTGTGCATTCCATCAGCGGCATTGATAGCAAGCACACGGCTACGATCAAGCCCGGATGTGTTATCAAACGTCGCAACGTAAATGGTGGTTCCATCAGGGCTGACTGCCGCGCTGGAGTAGATTTGTCCTTCCAGATCGACAGCATCCGCCCAAACGGATGTACCAGACGTCAGTGAGATTGCGTGAAGCTTGCCTTCGGTTGTTCCAACAACAACCGCTGCTTGTCCACCAATGGTGGCAATCAATGGAGCTGCAGAGTAGACAACGCTACCGGTGCTATAGGTCCAAGCAGATACAGCAGTTGATGTATTGACAGAGTAAACGTTTCCATTTACATCGCCAAGCACAACCGATGACTCATCCGCTGAGAGCGCGAGGCCCCCTTGGATACCGGCGCTCGCTGTGAAGACCCAAGGGGTTCCAGCAGGCGTTCTCTTCGCTGTTCCACTGAGCGCATCTACACCGATGACACGGTTGTCCGTATCGGAAGATGCGAAGTACAGGTAGCCACCCTTGTCAATGACAGGGCTGCTTGTAACAGGTCCGGCGGTCTTGTATGCCCACGCACGGCGTCCGGATGTACCAAGATCCTGAATCGCGTACATAAAGCCATCGGAAGAACCGATGTAGACAGTTCCATCCTTACCAATCAATGGAGTTGCCTGAATAGCTCCTCCGGTTTGGAAGGACCACTTTACAGACCCATTTGATGCAAACGCATACAGGCGACCATTGAGGGCGCCAACGTAGACATCACCATTCTTGGCAATCACAGGACTTGAGAATTCAACAGCAGCGCCAACGCTAGCTGTCTCCCATCCAGCAACCACAGATGGGGTTGTGTTGATAGGTGCAGCATCCACGGCAATTCCAGAATTCTGGTTTGTGCCATGGAAACGAGGCCAAGGCCCTGTGCCAAGTCCGACAGGAACGGTAACGAGGTCCGTTGTTGCCTTGATACCGGATTCTGTTTCCTCAACGGTAACGGTTGTCGTTACCGCGTCATCT
>CAIWTR010000679.1 GCA_903915615.1 uncultured Armatimonadota bacterium | reverse complement strand
GTAAAACATCATGATGGTCAGCGCATCCTGCCACGCCGCCTCGTCGGTGATATCGGTTTTGTCCTTGTCCACGTCTTCGTCGTCAGCTGAGGAGACTCCGAAATCGTTTACCGGTGCCGCCGCGGTGCCAGCAGCCGCTGCCGAGGCGCTGGCGTTGGGCACGGGCGCCTCGGAATCCTTGACTGAAATGTGCTCTGTGGCAGCAAACTCAGCTGCACCTGCCGATGCGCTGGCGTTGGGCACGGGGGCCACTGGATCCTCACCTGGAATGTGATCTGAAACACCAACATCGACTGCACCTGCCGATGCGCTGGCGTTGGGCGCGGAGGCCGCGATGTCTTCGACTGGAGACATGACGGTATCGATATCCTCGACGGCCCATGCTGCGTCGCCGCCAAGGGGTGGCTTCGCCGCATCCTCTAGAAAGACTTTCTGCTGAGTGGAAGCAACGCCCTCTGTAGCACCATCGTCTGCGGGTGTAGCGTGCTCTGTAGCACCGCTGACACCAAACTCAACTGCGCCTGCCGATGCGCTGGCATTGGGCGCGGAGGCCGCGGTATCCTCGACTCGAAACATGACGGTATCGATATCCTCGACGGTGCATGCTGCGTCGCCGCGAAGGAGCGGTCTCGCCGTATCCTGTAGAAAGCCCTGCTTCTGAGTGGAAGCAACGCCCTCTGTAGCATCATCGTCTGCGGGTGTAGCGTGCTCTGTAACACCGCTGCGAGCCCCCCAGTATCCAAGAAGCGAACGCATCTGCTGACCCTGACCAACATCACAATCTCGCTGAGACGGCCACGTAAAACGTGCAAGCACAATATCATGTTGCGGATCTCGGTTTTTGACGCCGCAGTTCATTTGCACGAGGCCCATGTTGATGCCCAGTACTACGTCACCACCTTGCACTTGGCGCTGGTCATCCGAGACAACGATTTCAGCTGGAAAGGGCGAGACAGCTAGGGTTGCCATATTCATGACGCCCTGCGAAACCTTCAAATCGCCCCCGATCAGGAAACGAGGAGGCTGCGTCGGCACTCTAGACACGAGGCCTTTCAGAATCAAGTTTCTAATGATTGACTCCCGGCCGAGCCCTGTCAGATTGTGCTTGGCCGACGAGGGTTGGTGCGACAAGAAGATTGTGATTTTGTCGATGTCCGCTGGCCCATCCAAGAACAACTGCATACTGTTGCGCCACGGCTGGTGTTGGTACAAGCCTTTCAACAAGGGGCCCTCTGTCACCTGCACAAGCTGGGGACACCCATGCTGTGCCCCCAGCTGTGCCGGAAACGCTACAACAAGCGACTCATTCAACGCCCAGATAAACCTGACCTGGGTACTACCGTGCTCTGAAGCACCGGCTTTGACTGCTTGCATGAATAGTTCTTTGGATTTGTCTGATAGACCGACTCTCGGTATACCAGCTTCAACAAAACAATACATGGTCACATTATGCTTGACACGAAGCCCGTCTACTTGTAGTCGGATCTTTGCACAATGTTTGTCTTTGTTCGAACCTTCGAAAGCACTCTCTGTCAGGCCTATGTTCATGAAGGCCACAGTCAAGGGCTCAACCATACTGCTGATCTCTGCAGCACCAGCTGCAAGGCCAAGCACCGTAAAAGGCCCGGCCGCTGAGGTGGTCGACGAGCACTGAGTCATTGAGCCAAAATGGCTACGGAATCTCCTGCATCCAGCTTGATCTTTCAAGTCGAAACCAAGATGAGCAGACCACGAAACTTAAATGGATGGCAGTTTTGTCTCGATTTAGACCCCAGACACAATTCGAGCGGACCAAAACACCGAAGCAAAACTGTCCGGTTTTGATTGGTTTACACTAGGTTTGGGATCCAAACCGGCCCAGGCCCTGGGCTGCCTTGATCTCCTGCGGATCATCCCCCGGGACTTCGTGATGAGTCTAATCGTGTTAACCCTTCAGCCGCCATGAAGAGCTGGAAATACGACATGGATACGTCGAAGGAGATGTGGCCCGGCTGGGATGGAAGAGCCACAAAAAAATAGTGCGATGAGCGATGGTTTCCTGAATGCATACCGGAACGGATCGAAAGCGGGCCTTTCCAAGCATCTTGTTTGCTGTATCGTTGGCACATGTTTTCCCCGTGGCTGGCACAGCAGTGATTTCTGCGTGGTGCCGTCGGGGAAACTCGAAATGCTCTGATGCATCAAAAGAGGCGCTCAGAACACTATGATCCTCGCAATGCAACTCATTCGGTTTGTTGTGCTCTGTAGCACCAAGTCACGCGTCCACCGATCATCACCACGATACTTCTTGGGTGGGTCGCTCAGGTCCAGAGCAATGCAGTCAACTGCAAAGTAAACGCAGCAACGGATCCTGTGACATTTGGGATGCTCTGCAGCACTCCCTGTGATCTTCTTTACACGTTCCAGCGAATGCTGGCAAGTAGCTCGGGCAAGATTGCGACTTGCCGAGCTTTACTTTGCACGACGACCTCCCTGTCATGGGTGCGCACGTACAGGGCAGGGCAATTATGTCCCATGCCCACCCACACGACCCACACTTCCTCGATGCCCTCGGCGGTCAAGCCCTGTAATGCAGGTTTGTCTGCAAAATACATGTGCCATGCGATTTTGAAATCAACGGAAGGGCCTCCTGTGATGTCCAGCGTGAAAGTGAACCCTGTCGGGTGATGCTGCCAGTTGCGGGCTCTGTCATCCAAATGCTGCTGCATTCGACTGATTGGCACGGCGTCGGCCTGCGAAATCCCATTGTAGTAACTTGTTGATAGGTCTTCTCCTCCGTGCGGTCCGTGCGGTGCAACAGGGAACGGGCCATTGTTGTTCCCTTGGCCGCCGTCGTAAGTCATTCGATCGATCCTGACCTCCCGCGGGCGATTCCCTTCCAATAGAACTGCTGACGGATCATCGCACTCGACAGGAAGGGCCTCCTTGCAGTTACTCGGATGCAACCGTACCATCTTCCCGTCGTCGCGGAAGATGCAGAAATCAACCCGGTGCTGCTTCGTGTTGCTGTCCAGCGAGGCCAACTTTGCGATCTTGAAAGTAACAATTCTCTTGCCGCTGAAAATCATGTCGCGGTTGAGGTGTGTGCTAAGATAAGCAAACCAATTGAACTTCTCTCTGTCCGTCAAGTCTTGATCCACACGGTCACCAGCTCCGTCACGCCAAGATTTCAAGAACTTGTGAGCTCCGCGATATCCAATGTTGATGGCGCCAAGACCGGCTAACCTGGTGACGTCGTCCTGTGACCAACCGGCCGCTCCGTTTTGCACTGCAGCGAGGACAGGAGGAGCTTGTTGTTGTCCATTCAACCACGTCCTCGCCATAGCGCGAAATCGAAGTCGCGGTTGAGAAGAGGCAGCCCAGATGTGTGTGAGCAGGCAGTGCTCTGCAGCACCGGCTATTCGGTTTGAGCATAAATGGCTACGAATCAGTTGGTGCCTGTCGTAGGCGCCGGAGGTTCGAGTTCGATGGAAAAACCTAAGCACTGGGCACTGAAGCGGATCCAAAACCCGCCGCTCGCCAATTTCGATAAATGTATTTCCGAAAACAAATCCGTCGAATCTGATCTCTCCGGAAGGTCCTGTCACATAGCAGGTTCGAGAAATGTTTACGGAGACGCTACGATGCACGACTAACGATATTCGGTTCCTTGCCACACTAAAGAGCAATGCCGACTGGCGCAAGATTCAAGATGCGCAAGATGTTGCCAATGAGGCTGCTGAAGGTAGTCAAATGCGTGATCTGGCATGAAAACTGTTGTGCTCGTAGCTGCTTCTCAAACCAAAGTTGAAGTAACCAGGCGAACCTGAAATCACGGACGCGGATAACAAGGCAGTCTTCTTCTCCGTCTCGCTGAACAAGTGAATAAGGCCTGTGGATGACGTCGCCAGAAGCAGCGCTTATAGGACCAACACGAAAAGTCATGGCGGCGTAAGTCATGTCATGCGGACGTGGTAGAATGCGCTGAGATCGCAGCATGCCGGGCTGCCACAGGAGCCAGGCATCACCGTTGTCCACGAATCGGAACGAATGGGGCCAGGCGAGTGCACGAATGGCAGGGTCTCGCTGAATGTTCTCGTGGATTTCGTGAAACGTGCGTAGGCAGCGATTAGCGAAAGCTCCACCAAAGGCGTCACGGGTCGGTCCCAGCCATTCAAGGTGGCGTTGCGCAACCGCATGGTGAGCAGCGGAGTTGATGTCTATACACCACTCATCGATCAAATGGCTGGCATTTGCAAGGTGTCCGTTAACGATGTCGCGGATGGCGTCGACATTGCATACGGCAAACTGAAAGAAGGCGCCACGCTCGCGATCTCCAGGCAGGGTGTTTCTGGCTGCGCAAATGCAGCGGCCTGCAAGCAGACTGCCGCATGTGCCAATCAAGAAGAGGTACGCACCAAGGTCTGTCGGCTGG
>CAIWTR010000678.1 GCA_903915615.1 uncultured Armatimonadota bacterium | reverse complement strand
GTTTTGACTAACACTCGAAAATGCGTACAACTGAGTTAAGCATGATTCCTGAGGTTTGACCTCGAATGGATAGTGCATATGAAACCAGATCGTCGTTCGTATAACGCAGCCTACAAAGCGGAAGCTGTTCGCTTAGCAGTCGAGCGAAATAACGTCACATCTGTCGCTCGAGACCTCGGTATCGGTTCGACAACACTGCAGCGCTGGGTTGATCTTTCAATGGAACATCCGGAGAACCCATTTCCAGGAAATGGGAATGCCCGTGATGCTGAAATGCAAAGGATTATGCGTGAAAACCGTAGCCTGAAGGAGGACAACGAGATCCTAAAAAAGGCGGTGGGTATCTTCACCAATGCCCAAAAGTGAAGTACACAGTCATCCGTGACCTGTCCAAGATGTTTTCCGTCTCGAGGCTTTGTCGCTTATTTAAAGCCAGCCGAAGCGGGTTCATTGCTTGGATGACACGTGGTCCATCCAAGCGTGAATCCAGCAATGTGGCGCTCTTGAAGCACATCAAGAAGTGTCAACTGATCAGCAACGGAACTTATGGTAGCCATAGAACATGGGATGAACTTCACAAATCTGGCATACCCTGCAGTGAAAAGCGGGTTGCCAGGCTCATGAAGGATGCCGGGATTTATGGCGTCGTTCGGCGTAAGCATCGTCAAACTCCACTGGACACAAACGCTGCAAGTTACCCGGACAACCTGTTGGCCAGAGATTTTTCTGCAGAGGCAGCCAACCTGAAATGGGTGACGGATATCACGTACATCCCAACCGAACAGGGATGGCTTTACATGTCAGTTGTGATGGATTTGTACTCTCGTAGGATCGTTGGTTGGTGCTTTCAAAGCACACTCGATGCATCGATTGCAACGAGCGCACTCGCTATGGCAATCGATCAACGCAAGACAACACCTGGGCTTCTGGTGCATAGCGACAGGGGTACGCAGTTCACGAGTGATGCATTCCAGAAACAGCTGGCTGACAACAAGTTTATTCAGAGTATGAGTAGGAAAGGAGATTGTTGGGACAATGCGGCGATGGAGAGCTTCTTTGGAACATTGAAACAGGAGCTGGTTTATCGGGTGACATACAAAACCCGACGGTCAGCAATACAAGACATCTTTCGATGGATCGAGACTTGGTACAATCGCCACCGAAGGCATTCCTATTTGGGATACGAGAGCCCGGACAATTATGAAAAGGCAAGCCTTCGGCCACAACCTATAACAATAGCCGCTTAACCAGGTTGTACGAAAAACTGGGGGGTAGTCAGATTTGCAGAGGCCAGGTGTTGGCGCTTGCGCGGTGGATGCATCGCGTATGTGCCGAGGTCGCCGGATGTTACGCGAAATCCGATAACCATCCGGTTCGGCTAGGCTTGTCGGTGCCGTTCTCTGGCTAAGTGGGTCGACCATCCCCGATGGCAAATCTTTAGGAATCGACTTGCCGTGGTGGAATTGGCCATCGTGGATGGTGCCCGCCCTGATAGCCGCCGAATGCATGCTAACTTGCAAAATCTGATCAGTGGACAGTCCGGCTAGCGGCCCACCCGCTCAACATCCCACCACGCGGCGCGTTGAGAGGTTTGTCTGTATTGGATAACTGGCAATGTCGGATCTAGGAAGAATCTCTGCGTAGGGGCGGGCCGCTGTGCCCGCCCGTGCGTTGCGATGTTTGGATGGTTGCTGGATTTGCAGGTGCCTGGTGTTGGCGACCTTGGTGAATGCGCTTGCGCGGTGGATGCCTCGCGTATGTACCGAGGTCGCCGGATGTTACGCGAAATCCGATAACCATCTGGTTCGGCTAGGCTTGTCGGTGCCGTTCACTGGCTAAGTGGGTCGACCATCCCCGATGGCAAATCTTTAGGAATCGACATGCCGTGGTGGAATTAGCCATCGTGGATGGTGCCCGACCTAATAGCCGCCGATTGCGTGCTGACTTGCAAAGTCTGATCAGTGGACAGTCCGGCTAGCGGCCCACCCGCTCAACATCCCACCACGCGGCGCGTTGAGAGG
>CAIWTR010000677.1 GCA_903915615.1 uncultured Armatimonadota bacterium | reverse complement strand
GTGCTGTGGTTCGTCAGCCTTCCTGATCTCCGGAGGAAGACCCCATCCCAGCGACGGACGACATCCAAAAAGGCAACCAAGCCTGCGCCACCATTGTTGGGTGTGCTCATCCGGATGATATTCTCGCCATTTCGAACTTATTGGCAATGGATGACACGTATCGACACAAAGATTGCCAAATGGCAAAGCACATCGGCAAAAAACAAGCGGTCAAGGCGATGACTAGCTTGCTAATGTCCCCAAGGACTTACTCGGGAAGTGTAGTGTCACGTGATGCATACCAACATCGGGGAACAGCGCTATGCGGCTAAAGCGACAGAAGAACTTCACTGGCGAACGGGGACGCATCCGGGTGGCGATGGTCTTCCTGGTCTTACTTGTGACGTTGCTGTACCTGACGAGCTATCGGATGGCTGCGGCATCCACGTGGCTCCCAACGATGCCAACATCACTTGACGGGATGACGCTGCAGCCCCATCCGGTTGACCAGAACACGCTGATCATGTTGGGTAATCCAAAGGGGACCGCTGGAGCATATGGAGTCCCGGACGCAAGGCCCATAGAAGTCACAATGGTAACGGGCGGGATGTTTGAGAATTACCACGACCCGACGGCTTGCGTAGGTCAAGGGCAATTCGAGACCCTTGGGATTAGCACAGTTGACATCGCCGCTGGTCAGGAAAAGGCGATTGTCAGACGCCTGTCGTTTCGCCATCGTGAGAACCCGGATATCCGCATGGTGATGTACTACTGGCAGCAGCGGAAGTCGGGAAGTATCGATTACCGTGCCCGGATGGGAAATTTCAGGGACATGCCTGCGCGTGTGGAGCATGGTTGGTCGACATTGTTGAACCACGACCCTACGGTCATCGTTCGCACCTATGTGATGTTCGATGGCAGGTCGGTTGAAGCTGTAGAAGAGGCTAAGCTCGCGGGCATCAGCGCCGCTATCGTCGCTCAGCTGCGCCTACGACAATGACCTCCACCCTATCCTCGGTTATAGTCGTAGGTGCACCAATTTGTGTGATGAATTACATCTATGGGTATTGGATGACAGCGCCGAGTATAGGATATAGTTCACTTGATTGATTTCTTTCGTATTGTGGAACGCGAACAGGAATAGGTAACTTATATGCAACAAAAATGGGTTCGTACGGTCGGAGCGTTTGCCGTCGCGAGTGCGATTGCAATCCAGCTTCCTATGCGGGGTGGCTCAGGTGTCGCGTTGGCTGATACAGAATATCCAACGGGCACGGGTGGCGGCGTCGCTGAGCAGTTAGCGACCGTCGGAACGGCAGCAGTTGTTGCGTACGGAGTCTCCACAACGACCGGCAGTGGAATTGGTGCTGGACTTTTTGCTGCAGCATCTGCCAAGGGACTTGTTCAGCTGTTGGCATCCCGTGCAGCAGAGTTCGGTGAGCTTCGCCGCCTGATTGATCTTTCCGGTCTTTCCGATGCACTGGCAGCAATGGACTCACCAGTAACCGTTTTTGCACCAACGAACTCTGCATTTGCAGCGTTGCCTGCAGAAGATGTTGCGATGTTGGTTTCCGCACAAAATCGCACAAAGCTCAGCAATCTCCTCCAATACCACATCGTTGAGGGCCGCTATTCAATCTCCCAGTTAAAGGCGCTGCCGGATGGCACCGTTCTTAAGACGCTCAATGGCGATATGGTCACTATCACGAATAAAGATGGCCTCAAGATCAATGGAAGCACCATTGGCGAAGATGACATCGCATTCTCAAGCGGATGGGTTCACCCAATCGGCGGTGCGCTGACTCCACCATCAGCTAACGACGACAAGTAATCGAACCACTACAACAGCACCCCTTTGAAGCAATATGCTTCAGAGGGGTGTTTTGCATTTATCCGATGAGCAGATTGACCAGTGACAAAGCCTACAGCATCTCATAGGCGTTGAGTGGGAGTGTTGTGGTAACGGTTTACCGACCCTGATGCGCAACAACCGGGACGGAAGCTCCGGCGGTGCGTGGCTGGCCATCAACGTAGGCCAGCTCACTGCTGATGCCAAGTTCCAAACCCTCTCCAGGCTTGATGTCCACCTCTGGAATCGTCACTTCAAAGATAGCATCGGCTTGCGTGTTACACCCCTTTGAAGCGCTTAGCTTCAGTAGGGTGTTTTACGTTTATCCGATGAGCAGAATAACCAGTGACGAAGCGCATGGCTTCTCACCGAGGCTCATTTGTAATGACCGGGACGGAAGCCCCAGCGGTACGCCGCTGGCCATCAACATAGGCCAGCTCACTGCTGATGCCAAGTTCCAAACCCTCTCCAGGCGCGATGTCCATCTCTGGAATCGTCACTTCAAGGATTGCATCGGATTGCGTTGGGACCGTTGTGGCTCGTGTTTACCGACCCTGATGCGCAATAACAGGCACGGAAGCTCCGGCGGTGCGCCGCTGGCCATCAACATAGCCGAGCTCACTGCTGATGCCAAGTTCCAAACCCTCTCCAGGCTTGATGTCCACCTCTGGAATCGTAACTTCAAGGATCGCATCGGCTTGCGTGTTGGATCGACGGTTGTACGTCCACCGAACAGCCGCTGGCGGGACAGCTTCAATACGAACAACGCGTCCCTGACGATCAATCACAGCAAGCTCTGGAACCATAAAAACTGTCCCGGGGAAGCTGGAATCAACCTTCCCGGATGACATTGATGTGGCCTTAACTGCAGCAACATCTCCTACACCCTTGGCACTCTTGATGACCGTAAGCGACAGACTATGGGACGTAGATTTTGGTCGCAGGAGCGGGAAAATGACGATCGAAGGAATAGCCAACAGGAGAAAGATAACCCCTGTCGATACATAGGCATTCCCGCGTGGCTCAGCGCTGTCATCGGCGCCCAGTAAGGTTCCACCCAGTAGCGCAACCCAGATCAGCACACTGCTCAGCTCATACGCTGGGGATGCCAGTGCAGATACGGACACAGCAGCGAGGAGCCCACAGGCAGCACGGGACATCACGGTTGTGTCCGGGTGCAACATCACTGCCCGCTTTGCCGCTTCGCTCCAAAGCCATGACAGAAACAACAGCAACAACAGAAACGCAGGAATTCCAAAGTCAACTGTGAACTGCAGCGGGAATGAGTGCGCATTGTTTGCAAGCGTTCCTCCCGTCATCTTGACCTGCCACGGAGCCTCACCCAAGTGGCTGTAGATCCCTTGTCTGGTCAGATACCCCCCAGTTCCCCAGCCGGTTGCCGGGAAGTCAGCAATCATCCGGTAGGCTGTCGTCCACAGCGATGACCTTGCAGCGACAGACCCAAGCTCCCACCATGCGACCATCCCACCCGCCCTGGATGTCAGAGAGTTCCAGAGCCCACTGCTTGAAAGTACAATCCCGCCTCCAACAATGAGCCAGAGCCAGACACTCCCAACGATGCGTTGAAGTAAGGGTTGGTCATCGGTTACACCGTGCCTCCGTGCCGACAGTGCAGATAGGCCACCAATGACAACACACCCGGTGATTCCACCCAACCATCCGGCACGGCAACGCGCGAATGCCCAAGCAAGGGCGATCACAAGGGTCGCTCCAACAGCAAGGGTTTTCTGTAACGGGGGTGCTCCGCGGTGAACGGCAAAGGCAACGGTAATCGGCAAGAGAAAACCAAGGAGGGTCCCAATAGCCTCATGTGTACCAAAAAGGCTCAGCGAGCTTGCATGAAAAGCCGTGCCGCGTAGCGTATCCCCCGAGACTCCGTACCTGGACAAGTCAATGCCAGCAACGAATATGGCGATACCACCAACACCCGTAAGAACCATCATCCGCTCAGAGCGGGTCCCTGAACAAAACAACCCAGCGATCAATGCCGCCGCCGCAGACATCCAGCGAAGCCAACCACCGAAAGCTTGCATCGGAAAGCCCGTCCCAAACGATCGGTAAGTTACCCAGCCAAGGAGACACCCCATGGCTGCAAGTAACACAATGGATGCCGACCGACTACGCGATGCGGTTGGCCAGTTAAAGCCAAGAAACGTGACCCACCCCACGAATCCGAGGCAAAGGGCTGCGGTGCGAAGGGTCTGCGTCACCGCTGGGATATCACCAATTAGGTGAAGGGCGATTAATGAACAGATCCATAGAACACGGCTGGAAAATCGTGGAACCAGAACAGCCGTCGTACCGGCACTACGTGCCGACTTCGTTCGCCAGCGCTCACGTTCCCGTTCGCGGCGTTCCCATGGATCATTCGTTGACATATGCGTTATCAACGCATTTTACTGGGCTGACGGCGGAATCTGTAATCATGAAGGCACTGTTCAATCACAGTCTTCATTTCCAAACGGAAGCGATCGTACCCAAATGTCTCCGCGTGGGCACGAATCCGCTGGGGATCAATGTCCATTTTACTGACCGCTTGCATTGCCTCAGCAACACTGTCAACCGATGGCTCATCAAAGAACACACCAGTCACGCCTTCGACAACAGTTTCAATCGCTCCGCCAGCACGATAAGCGACCACAGGGCGCCCCGCAGCCATCGCTTCAATCGGCGCGATACCAAAGTCCTCTTCACCCGGGAAGAGAAAGCCTATACAGTTACCGAACAGCCCTTCAACTTCACCATCCGGGACGCGGCCCAGAAACTCAACCGTCGGGCCAGCAATCGCTTTGAGGCGGGATTCATCCGGGCCTGACCCAACGACTTTGAGGCGGACACCAAGCTTCGTCGCTGCCTGAACAGCCAAATCGACGCGCTTATAGCCGAGAAAGCGAGAGACACAAAGCCAATAGTCAAGCGTCGGTTTCTCAACGATTTGAATACGATTTGTGTTCACCGGCGGAAATACAACCACTGAGTTACGGCGGTAGAACTTCTCCACGCGGGAGGCGACATTATCAGAGTTACAAATGAAAAAGTCGGGGCGCTGCGCAGCGAGGTAATCCCAAGCACGCAAGCGATGGATAACCCACGGCATCAGCAAGCGCTCAAGCTTCCCAAAACCACCCTCATCCACATACTCACGATAGCGCCACGCGAATCGGCTTGGTGTATGGCAGTAGGTCACATGGCAGGTGTGTGGATAGGTGATGATGCCTTTAGCGAACGATGATGTACTCGAAATCACGAGGTCATACTCGCGCAAATCGAGCATTTCAAAAGCCATCGGGAACAGCGTCAAAAACTTCTTGTGATGTCGGTTGGTCCCAGCAAGAGGAAGCTTTTGCAAAAAGGATGTTCGGACATCCATTTGCCGAAAAGACTTGAAGGTATGGTCGGCATCGTAGACCGATGTGAAGATGGGTGCATCGGGCCAGATCTCATGAAAGGCTTCGACAACACGCTCCGCGCCGCCTGACTGAGTTAGATAATCGTGGACAATTGCGACCTTCATTGGCTGTGGTTCCATCATTCCCTATTTCCCCCGATGCAAACCAAGCCGATTAATGCCCATGTGATTTATTATGCACAAACATGATCGGGCCTTCATGATACCTGTAGTCAACGAATAACGTTTGCATAAACGTTGACACATGCGTTAGCAGTAGCATCCCATGAAAAATGACTTGCACGTTCAAGCCCGTGACTTACAGCCGTGGCACGGTATTCAACGTCCATGATGAGACGCTGCAGCTTTTCAACTTGAATGTCAATGTCATCTGGATCGGCAGTGTAGTCGGGATTTCCCACAACCTCCGGCAAGCTTGCACGATCGCTTGCAAGGATTGGGCAACCGGATGCCATTGCCTCAAGGACTGGCCAGCCAAATCCTTCGTACAGACTCGGAAAATGAAGAACATTCGCAAACCGATACACCGTGCGGAGATCTGCTTCGCTGACACGCCCCAAGTGGAAGACATCCCCCCGAAGACCTAGAGCAGCCACGATATCGTTCTCATCATCGAAAAAATCCGCACCAACCCGCAGCAAGGCCACATTCGGTATGACTTTCTTCAATCGCGCTAAAACCTCGAGAACCACAGGCGTGTTTTTGTATCGGTTTCGGGTCCCAACCTGCAAGATATACACACGACTTGTATCCAAGCGGTGCCGTGCTGCAAAGTCTAAATGTTCATCATGGAGCGAAAGCCCATTGGGCGGCATTGCCTGAAAATCCGTCTCAAGCCCAATGGGTACGATGCTTATCTGCTCCGGAGAAAAGCCAGCGTGTGTGATCAGGTCATTTCGCGTGGACTGAGAAACACACAACACCCGGGCACAGCTACGCATCGCTTCGATGCGCTTTAGAAAAGACCGGAGCACCCAGGGTTTATAAGGGACATCGACAATCCCCTTGATGTACAGCAGCGGGATGATGTCAAAGCACGTGACCACCGTCCGGTCCGGGTCGACCGCACCGGCAAGCGTCGCATGGCTGTGGTCGAGAATGTGATAAACGTCTGCATCGACATTTCGAATAGCCCTTGGATACTTGACCCAGCGACCATAGATGCTAGCTAGCCTCTGCTGAGATGCTTTTGGCAACCAGGTCATCCATGGCTCTACCCCAGAGCACTGGAGAACATCCAGATTCCAATGTGGCCCAAGGTGATACGGCAGCCGCTCGAGGAACCCCTTGCGGAAGCGTGACATACTGACACTTGGAAATTCATCCACATTGGGGAGAATGACAAGCTTTGAGGCAGCTGCCTTGGATGACATCAGCCAGCCACATCCGCGTAGTGCTTTAGGTAGACCCCACCGATGTTTTCCCATGTCAATGGTAGTGCGCATTGCCGGGCGGCATCCCGGCGGGCTGGAAGCAAGTCGAGACGCTCTGAAACTTGCCGAAGCGCCGCTGCAAGCTCAGCTACCGATTCCGTGTCATCGATCACCACACCTGCATCAGGACCAACTGCTTCTGCACCACCTGTGGTTTT
>CAIWTR010000676.1 GCA_903915615.1 uncultured Armatimonadota bacterium | reverse complement strand
GTCACCGTGATACCGGCTTCCTCGTGAAGCTCGCGGACCATGCACGCCGCGATGTCCTCGCCAGCATCCACTTTTCCGCCAAGGCCATTCATTTTCCCCAGCGCCTGATCGTCTTCGCGCTTGTTACGATGAATCAGCAGCACATTGCCTTGGCCATCGATGACATAGCCTAGCGTCGCTGTGATAGGTGTATACGGCATGCGAAAAGCATACCGCCGCGCTCCACCTTGGGCTACAGGTATACTTCGTGCGAAATGTCGCAGCCTGTCCTGTCCATCCACAACATCACAAAATCGTTTGGCGGATTTCTGGCGCTCAACGATGTCAGCCTTGCGCTGCATCCGGGCGAAATACACGCAATTCTGGGTGAAAACGGTGCCGGCAAGTCAACATTACTAAATATCCTCGCCGGGATTACGCAACCAACACGCGGTGACATCAAACTGAACGGAACCCCTGTGGCGTTCTCAAGTGCTGTGGATGCTGCCAAAGCCGGTATCGGGATGGTCCATCAGCACTTCATGCTCGTCCCGACGCTGTCGGCGACAGAAAACCTAATCCTCGCGGATATGGTTGAAAATCGCGCCTGGTTTGGGTGGCCGGCAGGACCCATGCGCCGCCGTATTGCCACACAAGCAGAATCGTTCGGCTGGGACATCGACCTCGATGCGAGAATCGACACACAAACCATTGGTGCCCAGCAGCGTCTCGAAATTCTGAAAGCCCTGCAGGGAGAGCGGAAAATCCTCCTCCTGGATGAACCAACAGCCGTACTGACTCCGGGAGAGCTTCCCGGGTTCTTCGCAACAATCCGCAGCATTGCGGCAACAGGCACCGCGGTCGTGATTATCACCCACAAGCTGGATGAAGTTGTTTCTGTCGCAGATAAAGTAACGGTCCTCCGGCGAGGGCAAGTGGTCCATCAGTGCTTGACGGCAGATACGGATGTCTCCAACCTTGCACGTGAAATGGTGGGTGATGCTTCGAATGCATTCGCTGTGCTCACCGCGGTAAATGAGGGGAACAGCGTCTCTGAGAATCAGAATGTTCGTGTAGAGCTCCGTGATGCCGCAGCAGTTTCAGGTGATTCAGTACTACGCAGTGGAAATGTTGCTATTCAAGAAGGCGAAATCTTTGGGATTGCCGGCGTTGATGGCAATGGACAGGATGCATTGGCGGCGTTGCTGACAGGCAACGCTTCCCTCTCACAAGGGTCGCTGACCATTTGTGATGTGGTTATCGCGGCACAGCAAAAGGTAACGCCGCAGGACTTTCTGCGTAACGGAGTTTCCTACATTCCCGCAGATCGGCAAACGGATGGCCTCGTCATGTCGATGACGATCGCGGACAACATCCTTCTGGACCGTGTAAGCGAACCGCCATTTACAACGTTTGGGATGTTTATTGACCAGGCGGCTGTCAAACGTTTCGCTCAGGGTGAGATTGAGCGGTTTGATATACGACCAGCGGATGCATCATGCATCGTGAGTACTCTCTCTGGTGGAAACCAGCAGAAAGTCGTGATTGCACGGGCGATGAGCCGGAAGCCGCGCGTGCTGGTTGCTGTGAACCCGACGCGTGGCCTCGATGTCGGAGCAATTGCCTATGTCCACCGTGCACTGAGAGCCGCGACGGCTGCTGGCTGCGCGGTCGTGCTCATCAGCACTGAGTTGGATGAAATTCTGGCGCTTTCCGACCGCATTGCGGTGCTGTACGAAGGGCGGCTGAGTGAGACGGTCCCGGCTGGCGTCGGCAAAGCTGACCTCGGACGCCTCATGGGAGGTGCAGTAGCATGATACGGAACTCAGCACTCTCACTCGGCATAAGTTTGTTATGGATATTGATCGCTGCAGGAACATGCGCTGGCATCGTGATGATCGCCGGGGCATCCCCAGCTGCTGTCGCGCAGGCATTGCTCCAGGGCGCCATCGGAACGCAATACAACATCAGTAACACCCTTGTACAAACAATCCCGCTACTTGTTACTGCGCTTGCCGTCGTCATCGCGTTTCGGGCAGAAATGTTCAACATTGGTGTTGAAGGGCAGTTTCTGCAGGGCGCTGTGCTTGCTTGCTGGGCCGGACAAGCAGCTGTTCCTGGGCCACTTGCAATTATCGTGACGCTTGTGGCATCGATGGTAGGTGGGGCGCTCTGGTCCCTCATCCCTGCCTTAATGCTGCATTTCCGCGGTGTACAAATTGTGCTCAGCAGCCTCATCATGAACTTTATTGCGGTCCAAGTGGTTGCATGGGTCGTTCGCGGCCCGCTCCAGGAAGCCATCCGGGAGTATCCACAATCCGATCCCATCCGTGGTGCGGCTGAGCTCCCAAAGGTCATTTCTGGACTCCAGCTTCACAGCGGACTTTGGATTGCCCTTGCGATCGCACTGCTGTTCGACGTTTTGGTGCGAAAAACAGTGTTCGGACAACATTTGAAGGCTGTTGGGAGTGGCTTACGGGCATCCAAAACGATGGGCCTACCCGTCAGTCGCATTCTCTTCACCACGGTCTTGCTCAGCGGTGCTCTTGGAGGTCTGGCAGGCGGAATCCAGATTGCTGGTGTGACGCACTTCCTCGCTGATCCATATTCCAAGGGCTACGGTTACACGGCGATTGCTGTGGCGCTTCTCGCGCGCCTCTCGCCTATCGGGGCAATCCCCGCCGCATTGCTTTTTGGTGCCCTCACCAGCGGCTCATCCGCCGCACAGTCCGCCGGCATCCCCGTCGTCGTCCTTCAGGTCATCCAGGCAGTCATCCTCTTCTCCATCCTCGGAGCCCGCT
>CAIWTR010000675.1 GCA_903915615.1 uncultured Armatimonadota bacterium | reverse complement strand
GTGCGCATTTTGCGGTTGCTAAAGCTGCTTTCGATAGGGATGCTGGTTACCCATGTCGGCGTTGTTTTTGCTGCGCCGCGGATTACAAGCATCTATCCTGCTGGCGCGATGCGCGGGAAGTCCGTCGAAGTAACCATCCAGGGAACGGGGCTTAAAGACCTCCGACACAGCCTTGTGCAAGGGAATGGTGTCCAACTTTCGCTGATGCCTGGTACGGATGACACATCCAGAAAGGCGATGCTTACCGTCGCCGGTGATGCCGCTCCCGGAAGACGTGAAGTGCGCTTCGCTGATGAGCGGGATGCATCCAATGTGCGCATTATCAGCATCGGCCAGGTCCCCGAAGTCAATGAAGTCGAGCCGAACAACACGCCTGACAAGGTAAGCCTTCAGCCATTGCCGATTTGCTTTAATGGCCGGCTGAGCGAAGGGTCTGACCGGGATGGCTTTAAAGTCCGCCTCCGCAAAGGGCAGGTGGTCTTGATTGAAGTCGAAGGTCTGCGTGTCCTTGCCAACATTTATGAAAGCTGGCTAAAAGGCTTTCTTGAAGTCACTGATAGTGCCGGGCGGCCGCTTGCCACAAATCAGGGGACGGTGGATGATTACTACCGCTGGGACCCAGTGCTACGCTTTGATCCTCCGGCGGATGGCGAATACACGATTTGGTTTCGGGACCTGAACTGGCGCTCGGATACCAAAGGCGTCTACCGCGTGACCGTTGGCGAGCTGCCGCACGCATTTGCGACATTTCCAATCGGAGCGCAGCGCGGTACGAAAATCAACGTAGAGCCGATTGCAGCAACACTTTCCAGCATGACGCCTGTCTTTGGGCCCGTAAATCCCGATGTCACCCTTGGAATCTCAGATGTGATGTTTACAACTGGCAGCTTTGAAAGCAATCGGCGGCCATTTTTGTGGACCAAAGAGCCATCCGTGGATGTTACAGCCGGCGGCCTAACCCGTGAAACGGCTATCCCTGTGCAGCTTCCTATTGCGCTGGATGGCTGGTTTGAGCCCGGAAAGCCGCGCTGGGTCAGCTTTGATGTCAAAGACAAAGGCTGGCAGCACATTAATGGCTTTGCGTGGCGCCTCGGTGTTCCGACTGATCTCGAGCTCAAGGTCTACGATCCTAAGGGTAATTTGGTGCAGGAAGCGGATGATGGCCGTGGCAGTAGCGGTGGCCAGGCGGGTGGTCGGGATCCGTTTATCGCCCGCGAGTTTACACCGGGGAAGTGGTTTGTGCGTATCCGGGATGTGGATGACCATGGTGGCAAAGGGTATCCGTTTCGGGTCTTGATGGGGACGGGTCACGCAATCCTCCGCGGGACGTTTGCACCGGATGCGGCAGGCATCCCGCTTTCCGGCGGTGAAGTCGCAGTAACGGTCAAGTGTGAACGCATTGACCTTGCGCGAGGCGATATTCAAGTTGAGCTCATCGATGCTCCGGTGGGAATCACGGTTGTTAATGGATCCATCGCCACTGGGAAGACCGAGGCCTCTATCACCATAAAGGTTGCCGCGGGTGCGCTCCCAGTCGGCCTCCACAGGATACGCATCCGGGCGCGCTGCGAAAATGCCAGTATCACCCTTGTTGGCAACGAGACATACAACAATCAAGGCACGGCGTATCAACGCGAAACGGATGGCCTGATTGTTGTCGTTCGTCCAGGCTGACACGACTGTTTCAGCGACGACCCTCTCCGTCGCTAGCCTCCAGATAAATGCCGCGCACTCACTTGCGCAAAGCTTACATCACAGCCTGCGAATCCCGTACCTCTGTTCATCCAATGAATCACCTGACTGGCTTCAACATCTCTTTATGATAAAGTTGATTAAACCGCTAGGTAAACTATTGATAATGGAAGGGGATAACGATGCGTATAAGTAGTCTGGGATTGTGGAGTCTTGCTGGCTGTTGTCTGGCATTGTTCAGCGCGGCGTGCAGCAAACCCGCTTCAACCAAGGCTGACAAAGTCCGTATCGCCTACTTTCCTAACATCACCCATGCCGCTGCCCTGCATGCGGCTGCAACCGGAGGCTTTCAGAAGTCGGTCGGCGGTGCCATCAAGGTCGAAGAACGCGTTTTTACCGCTGGGCCAGCGGAAATCGAAGCGCTCTTTGCCGGCGAGGTTGACTTTGGCTACATCGGCCCGGGACCCGCCATTAATGGCTACATCAAGTCCAATGGACAGGCGCTCGAAATCATCGATGTTGCAGCAAGTGGTGGGGCATCGTTGATTGCCGCAAAGGGTCAGTCGATTAAGTCGGTGAATGATCTTGCGGGCAAGAGGGTCGCGGTTCCACAGACGGGTGGTACGCAGGATATTTCCCTTCGCCATGCGCTCAAGGAAATTGGTCTGGCTGGCAAGGACAAGGGTGGCAGTGTCGACATCGTCCAGTATGCTCCCGCTGATGTGCTGGATCTCATTCGGATTGGTGAGCTGGATGCCGCATGGCTGCCAGAGCCTTGGGTGTCGCGTGTCATCAAGGATGCTGGTGCGACTCTCGTGACCGATGAACGCACCCTTTGGCCAGAGGGCAAGTTTGCAACCGCGGTTGTCATCGTGCGGAAGGACTTCGCAAAGGCTAACCCCGATATTGTGGCTAAGCTGCTGAAGGCGCATCGGGAATCCGTTGATGCCATTAATGCAGATAAGAAATCCGCCGGGGATGTTATTTCCAAGCAGATCGCAAAGCTTAGTCAAGGGAAAACGCTTTCCCCCGATGTCCTAAATGGCAGCTTCAGCCGGACGGATATCACGTATGAAGCCTTGGATGAGTCGATCCTGACATTTGCTGATTGGGCCAACGAGCTTGGTTACCTCAAGAAGGGCCGTGATGGCTTTGGGGGGCTAATCCAACATGGCAACCAGTAGTGCAGATAAACCGTCAGGCAATGACATCCCTGTCCAGCAAATCATCGCAGCTATTCAGGCTGTGCAGCACGGTGATGTCCATATCGTTATCCAGGATGGCAATGTCATCCAAATCAACAAAACGGAGAAAGTCCGTCTGAGATAACTCTCGTCCACAATTTCGTTCTGCACCAACCGGTGCAAAGCGGCTGACTTGTCAACAAGAGGCCGGTTGGGTGTGTAGTCACTGCACATCCAGCCGGACTTTTGTCATTTATACACACCAAAGGAATATCAAATGCAAAAATGCGCCTTCACGCTCATTGAGATCCTCGTCGTCATCGCTATCATCGCGATTCTCGCAGCCATTCTCTTCCCTGTCTTTGCACAGGCACGGGAAAAGGCGCGGCAGACATCCTGCCTTAGCAATGTCAAGCAGCTTGGCCTCGGGTGGATGCTGTATATCCAGGACTACGATGAAACATTTGCGCCGCACGTTACCGAGCGCACAGCCCCTGCGGGAACGCCGGACACCTTGGTTGACCGTGCTGCCTTTTCGTACAAGACCAAGCTGGATCCCTACGTCAAGAACCTACAGATTCATAAGTGCCCATCGGGGCCGGCGTGGTCAGCACCTGCC
>CAIWTR010000674.1 GCA_903915615.1 uncultured Armatimonadota bacterium | reverse complement strand
GGTGCAGGAAATGCTTTGATTCCAGATGCGAAATCATGAACAGGCATCAATCGAAATGGGAAAGCATTCTCCCAAAGACGTTGGTGCTTCAGATACAAAGCGCCCGCGTGTGCAACTTACGTGCCAAAAATCCATGCGTAACAAAAAAATGAGAACTAATTTGTAAAGCGCTATTTTGAAGTACGAGTCACGTTCAGTGGGTCTACATCTGTATAGTTGATATGCAGCACGCCACCACTGCCTACGAATTGAGAACCCCGCCATGATCATTTCCCACATCCCCCTTGTCGTCTTTGCATCGATTCTTCAAGCCGCAGCATCGAATAAGCAAGCACAAACGCTCCCTCCGCTCCCGGTCAAAGCAGTCACTGTGTTCACAAGTGGTGTGAGCTTTACGTTGCGCGAGGGGATGGTTGATGGAGATGCGACGGTTCCGTTATCGTTCCGCACAACGCAGATCAATGACATTTTGAAGTCGATGGTCCTCCTCGACACAAACGGAACTGTTCAGCCAGTGACACTTGCGACCAAGGACCCCGTTGGCCGGACGCTGCAGAGCTTTGCCGTGGATGTCACCCAGCCGCTTGCGCGCGTTGAGCTCTTAAACCGTCTCCGTGGAACAAGGGTCAAGGTTGGGTACACACCGCCCAAGGGGGATGCTCGCAGCGCCGAAGGACAGATCGTTTCCGTTGAAGCGCGAACCATTCCGGGGAGTGCCAACGCTTCGGGAGAGATCATCGAGACGCTTCTCCTGCTCAGCGATGCCGGCCTTGTCAGCATTAATCTCCAGTATCTTGACACGCTGTCATTTACCGATGAGCGTATCCAAAAAGAGTTCCAACAAGCACTTGGCCTCCTCGCCGGGTCCGCGGATGACCGTAAGCGCCAGCTTGTGCTCCGCTTTGATGGCAAGACCAAGCGCACAGTACGCGTTGGCTATGTCACCGAGAGCCCAGTTTGGAAGGTGAGTTACCGTGTGCTCCTCGGGGATGCTGACCTTGCGGGCAAGGGAGACACCGACCCATTTTTGCAGGGGTGGGCGCTGGTTGAGAACACCACCGATGAAGACTGGACGAATGTCAAGCTGAGCTTGGTTTCCGGGCGCCCGGTGTCCTTTATTCAGGATTTGTACCAACCGCTGTATGTCCCGCGGCCGACGGTAGCCCCTGACTTTATCGGGTCCCCGATGCCACAGTTTTCAGAAGTTGCCATCGATAGCTTGTCCGCATCTCTTGACCTAAATAGACCGGCTTCGCCCAATGGTCGGGCAGCTGGGCGTGGAGGCGGATTTGGAGGCGGTTCAGGCGGGATGGGCGGCTTTGGTGGCTCAGGTACGCCCGTGGCAAAAATGGATGCCAGCGCACCCGTCACTCTCAATTTTGCCGAAATGCGCGACTCTGTTGCATCCCAGGCAACCGGGGATGCGGCGGGTGAGCTCTTCCGCTATGACATCGCAGCCTTTGTCAACCTCCCGCGACAACAAGCGGCGATGATTCCCATCGTTACCGAGCCAATCAAGGCAAAGAAGATCAGTATTTATAACGCGAACACGAATGCCATCTACCCGATGAATGGTGTGTCGCTCACAAATTCGACATCGCTGTTTTTGAAAGCTGGACCAGCGACCTTCTTTGATAGCGGAACGTATGCCGGGGATGGCCGTATCCCGGACATGCCCGCGAAGTCTAATCGGGTGATCACGTATGCGATTGACCAGGCGATTCGGGTCGATCGTGGGAATGCGCAGGGTAGCTCTAGCGAAGTGGATGTCAATATTGCACGCGGAGTGATGATTATTCAGCGCCGCGAGCTGCTTGAGCAACCATACTCAATTAAGAATGAGGGAAGCTCCGCGAAGACGGTTTGGGTTGAACATCCACGGGATGACAACTACACCCTTGTTGCTCCGAAAGACCCGCAGGAGAAGACACCGGGATTTCTACGCTTCGAAGTGGATGCACCTGCAGGCAAGACAACAGCGCTCACCGTCAAGACACAACGTCTGGTGAGCGAAGAAGTTGGCTTACTCGATGGCGGCCTCGACCGTCTAAGTGCTTACTCCAACAAGCCCACCGGTGTCAGTCCGGCGGTCAAGGCGATTTTGGCCAAGGTTCTAACGCTACGTCAGCAAGTCCAAATCCTGCAGAGCCAGCTGGCTGAGCGTCAGGCAGAAGTGGATGCCGTCGGCGTCGACCAGGACCGTATTCGTAAAAACATGGCAGCCTTGGATAAGAGTGACAGCCTCTACAAGCGCTATGTAAATGAGCTGGAGATGCAAGAGAACACGCTGGTTTCGCTCCGTAAGGCAATGACCGAGCTACGTGCCAAGGTTGGCACCGCTGAGCGTGATCTCAGAGCCTATGTCAGCGATCAGTCCACCATCGCGAAGTAAGATCTGAACCTTCGTAAAAGCAATCAGTCACCCCACGGGTCGAGTCGGGCACGTGGGGTTGTTTATGAGCTGCGCACCAAGCTTGGCACCGCGGAACGTGATCTAAGGGTCTTCATCAGCGAACAGTCGACACGGGCGATGTGACGATTCAACTAGGCGCAATTTTTGAGAATCCCGATGCCCGCTACGAACCCGGTCGGGATTCTCTGTATTGATTTGCCAAATACCGATGTCGCATTTAATGTGCAAATGACACAGAGTTAACTGTGATTAACTCCACTTTGGGGTCGGCTGCCATCTATTCAGTCAAAGAATGACCGGGTGAGTGACATCCTGCCTATTGTCCGGCACCGAGATAGGGTATTAACTGTGTGTCGTAGCCAGAATATTAAGTTAGTGTTGTGTGTCGTTACGGAGATTATCTGAACAATCCTCAAAGACAATCGTTTTAAATCCCACGATAATCGCCATGTTAATTTAGACTTCCCGAATAACTGCCCTTACCAATGTCTAACGAATCACAACGCCAACGAACCCGCGAGCGCCGCAAACGCACGAACAAAACAGCAAGCACCCCGATCCCAATCAACCGCCGACAGTGGACTGTCTTTGCAGTAACCGCTGTGGTCGCAGGAGCGATTGCATTTGTCAAGCCGCTTCGTACACAGCTGATCGCATCCCTGAAGGCGATGTCGACATCCCTGCAACCCGAGCTCATCGCGATTGTCATCGTGGTGATCATCGCCATCTACCTGATGCCGGGAATGGATGATCGCCTGGCAACGCTGTTTGGCAAAAAAGAGGCCAGACCGATTGCAAAGCCAAGACGACGCAGCCGCTCACACCATCGGCATCCAGATATCCACGCCTCACGCACACAGGATGGCGAGTAAAGCTTTACATCGCTTTGATGTCCCACTAGAGCATCCGGACTAACACGCTCACAGCTACAGCTTTAGGAAAGGCGAGAGCTTTTCCAGCGTCTTCTTCCCAATGCCCTTGACCTCACCAAGCTGGTCAATCGACTTATAGCCTTGCAGCTCCTTGCGCTTGTCCAGAATACGCTGCGCAGTCGCATCCCCGACGCCTGGCAAGTGCACCAAGTCGGCAAGCGTGGCCTTACTGAGCACGATTTGACCATCCGATGGGCTTTTCCACTTCCGCTTCCCTCCTCCACCCTTGGATGCCGCAGCTGGATGGCCTCCCGTCCGGCTCCCGGATGCCTTTATCGCAGCAGCAACTTTACTGCCCCTTGATGCCGCTTGTGCAAAACCAGCCTGGACCACCGCTTCTTGAGCATCGTTTTTGCTCGGAACATGAATCTGCGACTCATCCACCGCATGCTGCGCAAGATTAATACTGCTACGCTCCGCATCCGGCAGAAAGCCCCCCGCTGCCGTAATCGCATCGTTGATACGGGCACCATCCATAAGTGGCACAATCCCCGGATGC
>CAIWTR010000673.1 GCA_903915615.1 uncultured Armatimonadota bacterium | reverse complement strand
TGCATTCCCTTATCCGAAACTTTTTGATCTGATGGGAGTGCTGAAATGTCCTTAACTACACCGAAGGTGACCGTACGCTGGGCGCCTTTGACGGTGGGATGATCTGAGGTAAAGCGGTAAAGCTGCTGATCAGATTTACCAGTGTACACAGTCACCGATGATGGGATTGCTGTTTTCTTGCCGACATCAACAATATAGCCAAGACACGGAGTTTCATTAATGACGGCTGTTCCTGCATCGCGTACCAAGGAGATATCACCGCCATATGGCATCAACCCTGCGAGGATATCGGACAACCCATCGTCAAACATCGATGTCGCAGCGAGGCAGCGCGAAACCCGTGACCTGGATGGTCGTATGGGTGTGACCATCGCTTCACTTTTGGGGAAGTTCAGTCGGGTAAAGCCCTTTGCATCCGTCGTGGCAGCCGTGACCAAGCCTTCTTTCGATGCTGTCGTAAACAGTAGACTCCCGGGAAAGACGACATCCAATTTTCCACTTACCTCAAAGTCGGGGACGCCAGGCTGTGTGAACTGAAAGGTGATGTCAACGTGGTAGCCCTTGCGACGCCGGAAAGCGGCTGCAAGCATTGTCAAGACACGTTCGTTTGAGCGCATAGGTTGTCTACTTTCCCTGCAGAGCAGCAGTGAACTCGGCTGCGGCAATTGGTTCATCGATGCGGAGTTTACTGTACGTTTCACTCAGTGATAACTGTCCGCCAGGCCCTGGCGTGGACAGGTCTAGCTTGCGCAGCAGCCGATCACGCTGGCCGATGGTCAAGACAAACCTAGCTACACCGTATGGACTGCGCGCTTCAAATGCATAAACATCACAGCGGACACCATCAAGCGATGTTGGTGTACCTTGACCAGCGCGAAGCAATGTGCCGGGAATGAGTTTGCCCGCTGCATCAGGGGTCGTCATTAACAGTGGGAAGATGGGGGTTACAAATGCCCGAGATGCATCCAGTCCAGCCTTTAACCCCTTTGCCGATGGCTCTCCACGCATCCGCCGGGTTGCTCCAGCCGTTCGCGTCATCCGCTCGGTCCCGTGGTTCACAGCGATGGTCACTGCCCGGTCGGATTCGGTTTTGATCGCAATGCTTCCGGGGCGCTGAATGACGACGGTTCCCGTCGAAACCTCTTCTTTATCAGCAAGCGTCGCCCGCGTCATAAGCTGGCATCGGAAAGACTTCAATGCCTTATAGGCATCCGCCATTTGCGTCAATGCCCGCATCGACGCTTGGTCTATCGCCGGATTTTGTGAACCTTGCATGATGCCTACGATATCAGAAGCAGGGCTTATGCGGTTAGCGTCTCGTCGATGGCACTTACGACAAAGTCGAGTTGGGCTTCCTGGACAACAAATGGTGGTGTCAGCTCAAGAACATCCCCATTACCCGCCGGCAGGGTGATAATTCCCAGCTGTAACAGCGCATCACTGAGGGCGACTGCCGCACCGGGAGCGTCCATCTGGATGCCAAGCATCAACCCCTTGCCACGGATGTCGATGATTTTGCCAGCATACTTGATTGCTAGAACATCCAAATGGTTTCTAAGATACATTCCTAGTCGACTGACCGTAGTCCTCGCATCCATCGCATCCAGCGCCTTCAGCGTCGCCGATGCCGCAGCACAGCCACCGGGATGCCCGAGAAATGTCGATGTATGTATGGACTCACCGGTTGAAATTGGCCAGCCTGACATCGCATCCCCGCTGCCAATACACGCCGAGATTGGCATCCCACCGCCGAGAATCTTCCCACAGGCGATGATGTCCGGAGTGACTCCATGATGCCGATGAGCAAACACTTCACCTGTACGCCAAAAGCCCGTAAAGACTTCATCCACGATGAGGAGAGCACCCGT
>CAIWTR010000672.1 GCA_903915615.1 uncultured Armatimonadota bacterium | reverse complement strand
CATCGCCGCAGCAGCATCCCGTTTTGCAACAGCGATGTCATCCTGGGTGTCATGGATTGGCGTGATCATCACGCGATTTAGAACAGCGGATGCCACATTGAGTGCCGTCGTCCGAGCAGCCCGGTCGGCGCTAAGCAGCGGTTCGAGCACTTTCTTGTAGGACAGTGCCAGTCCTGTTGCACGTTCGACATCGGCGACGATGACCTTTTCGGCATCCCTGTCAGCCGTTTCTACAATGCTAAAAACCGCCTGAAGGGCTTCCTCCGCCTGCTTGGCAGCATCGGATTGGACGACAAATACTTCATCGATGTCGTCTGCGGCCTCGCGTCGTAACCTCGATGTAAGCTCAGTATCTTCGTAGCGTACTGTGCGCTGCGCAACGACATCGGATGTCGCAGTTTCGCCAAGCTTGAGGTTGGTCCGGTTAGGGAGGAGGTGCGCACAGAGGAGTGCGGTGAGGGCAATCGTAACCGCGATGCCGAGAACGATATTGAAGCGTTCTGGAGCCGGCGCAGGAACGGCTGTCGTCCGGCGCATCGCAGCACGCAAGCGGAACGCAGAACGTCCATCCTGTGGTTGAGGGGCAACTTTGGTTAGGAACCGGGTTGCTAATTCTGAGAAGATTGCCAATGAATTGTCAACGGGGATGATTAGAAACCATCCCCGAATCCTTACTAAAGAGCTTAGCGCTCTTCGTTCCGCTCAATCTTACGACGGCGGGCGGCTTCTGCACGGCGACGTTGGTCACTCGGCTTCTCATAAAATTCATGAGCGCGAGCAGCCTTGAGGACGCCATCCTGTTGGAGTACCTTCTTGAAGCGCTTGAGCGCGATTTCAATCGGTTCACCTGGCTTGACTTGAACTTGTGCCATTTCGTTTCCCCCCTTTACCAAACCGTCTCACGGCCACATTTGGCCACGGAAAGCGAGTGTGTTTCCCTCTCGGAAAAACAAATCTTGCGATAGGCACTATATCACACGCAGTCTAGTGGCATCTGCAGCAAGTTCCGGTAATGATAGTAATCAACACCATCGCTGCGTAATTAAACGCCGGTGGATTGAATCATTGACGATTGAGGATTGGCTTCATGCATATCGGCAAGGCGTTCGCGCTATTCGCGGTTACACTCTCCGTTTTACCTGCACAGGTAGCTCAGGCACAAACAGCGCCAGCAGTTGTTGCTAAAGATGGAACCTACAGCTGGACAGTCAACTTTACAAAGGGTGAAGCGCCACGCTACCGCACGTACATCAAGATCAGCGGCCGTCAAGCCGATGAATCCGGAGACGTTTTGATCACGACACGTGGCGAATCCAAGCACGATGTCAAAGATGTTCTGCCAGATGGCACGGCAACATACGAGCAGCTCGACACATTGAATGCGGCAACGTTCCAGAACATGCCCCTCCCTGCAGACAAGAAGCCTCCAGTACCGGTTGTCATCACCTATTCCAAGGCTGGCATCATGGTCAAGCGCGTCAATCCTGCAGCTGACCCATTCGATCGTTCACAAAAGGGTATTCCAAACCTGATGTGTATTCCAGCTCCAGTAGCCCCTGTCAAGGTCGGCGAATCATGGAAGTCGGAAGTCCCAAACCTGTTGGTCAAGGGACAGAAGATCTCCATCACACAGACTCTCGTCGCAGCCGAGAAGGTGATGGGCGTCGATTGCGTTAAGTTGACCGCAAAGTACGATTTCCCTACAACCTACGGTGCGCAGGAGTCCGAGATTTCCAAGGTTGATTCGACCATCTGGATTGAAGTAAAGACCGGCCAGGTCTTCAAGATTGTCAACACCACGATCAACCCACTGCTGCCATTCCCTGCAGCAAAAGTGACATCAACGGCAATCACCACCCGGATTGTTGCTGGACAGAAT
>CAIWTR010000671.1 GCA_903915615.1 uncultured Armatimonadota bacterium | reverse complement strand
TTGAAGCCAGGTTGCGATTGCCTGGTCAAAGTCATCCCCGCCAAGGCGGGTATCGCCGCCGGTCGAAAGGACTTCAAAGACGCCATCTTCGAGCTTGAGGATAGAGACATCGAAGGTGCCGCCTCCGAGGTCATAGACAGCGATTGTGGCGGTGTTTAGGCGGTGGAGTCCGACGGAGAGGCTGGCTGCGGTGGGTTCATTGATGATGCGGTCGACGGCGAGGCCGGCGAGTGCTGCGGCATCACGTGTCGCCTGGCGCTGTGCATCGTTGAAGTACGCGGGCACGGTGATCACGGCTTTGATGTCGGTTGTGCCGAGTGCGGCGGCGGCGCGTGCGGCGAGCGTTTGGAGGATATGGGATGCGACGGCGGGTGCGGAGACGCGTGTGCCATTTGGGAGGAGGACTTGGCAATCGGATGTGATTGCGTAGGCAAGGCCATCGGATGCCATTTCGCTATCGCCGGCCCCGCGGCCCATCAGGCGCTTGGCTGAGTAAATGGTGGTCAGCGGATCGGTGACGAGGAGGGCTTCTGCGGCATTTCCGACGAGGATGGAGTCATCAGCGGCGAAGTGAACGATGCTTGGGAGAAGCGCATCGCCGGTTTCGGGATCCGGAAGGACGGTTGGAACCCCATTGATGGTGGCTGCAACGAGCGAGTGTGTGGTTCCGAGGTCAATTCCAATATGTTCTGCCATAGCGTCAAAAGTGTACCTTACCGGTCCTGTGTGAATTTGGTATCGGGAACCCCGGTAAGAGTGACAGTTGTATACTCTCCCTGTGTCAAAGCTAGCTGTGCCCGAGTGGCTCTTTCTGATTGTCCTCTCGGCTGTCGCAGGTCTTGCGGAGCTGGGCTTTGTGATTGTCAATATTTCATCGCTCCCGATGCTCCTCGAGCAGGGTTTAGGCCTTGCCAGCCTCCCGGGCATTGCGATGGCGATTTTCTACACAGCAGAAGCGGTCGGCAATTCTCCGATGGGCGCTTTGGCGGACCGTGTGGGTCGTCGCAGGATGATGTTTCTTGGCGCGATGCTGTCTGTTTTCACAAGTCTTGGAACGGCATTTATTCCACTCAAGGATGTCGGTAATGGAGTCGCGATTCCACTGCTGTTGGTGATGCGGGCCTTGGATGGAATTGGCGCATCGATGCTCTGGCCGAGTGTGTTTGCAAGCATCGGTGACCGGTGTGCACCGGAGCGCCAGGCGCGTGCGATGACGGTGCTCAATACGACATATCTCGCGGGGATTGCGATCGGTCCTTATTGCGCAGGGCTTGTGAACGATAAGTTTGGCGCCAAGTTCACGCTGGCGCAGCCGGAGCACTACAATCCAAGTTTTTATCTTGCGGGTGTATGTTTTCTCCTCGCTGCGGTGTTTGGCTACCTGGTCGCACCGGGCAAGGCGGACACGCACAAGCGTCCGGCGGGCCACGAAGCAGGAAGCGCATTTTCGATCGATGCCCTGAAGCGCACGTGGAAGCGCATCCCGATGGTGATGCTGCTGGGGTTTGTCATCTTTTTGGCGGTGGGTTTGATTGGCCCGTATGTCAAGACGTACTTTATTAATCGCTTTGGTCTATCCGAGTCGACATTTGGCAAGGTCTTGCTGATTCCAGCGATGTGTATTGGTGCGGTGAGTATTCCGATTGGTCACCTAACGGATCGCTGGGGAAAGACAACGAGTATCCAGCTCGGGATGTTGCTTTGTACAGCCAGTTTATGGTTGATTTTTGTTGTTCAGAGTCAGCTGTTGGTGGTGGCGCTTGGGGCGCTGCTGGGTATCGGATTTGTGATGGCCTTTCCTGCGTACATGGCCTATCTCTCCGATTTGGCGGATGACCATGAGCGTGGTGGCTTGATTGGTTCTGTTAGACTCGTGCAAGGCATTGGTGCCTTTCTG
>CAIWTR010000670.1 GCA_903915615.1 uncultured Armatimonadota bacterium | reverse complement strand
GTCCGCTCGGTGATGACACTCGCGACCGAATGCGCATCGAGGCACAGACTGGAGCGCTCGATGTCTGCAAAAACAGGCACACAGTTTGCTTCTACGATAGCCATCGCTGTTGCAATAAATGTGTATGCCGGACAGATTATCTCGGCGCCTGCGGGTGGATTCAATGCGAGAATCGCCAAGCGTAGAGCCGTTTGCCCAGAGTTCACGGCAAGCGCATGTTTACACGTCGTGAGCTTGGCGAAGTCGGCTTCAACCTTTTGCGTGACATCCCCGCCAAGGCGTCCCCATTCTCCGCTCGTAACCACCGAGAGCAGGGCATCTTTCTCCAAGTCATCGAAGATTGGCCATTCAGGCGATGCACTTGTACGCGCGGCAGGTCCGCCAAGCACTGCGAGTTGTTCCATATTAGGAATTCCTTATGTCAATAGCGATGCGACAACCTGGCCATGGACATCCGTGAGGCGATAGTCGCGTCCTGCAAATCGGTATGTAAGACGCTTATGGTCGATTCCCAGGCAATGCAGAATCGTCGCTTGAATATCGTGGACATGAACGGGGTCTTTGACAACATTGAAGCCAAGGTCATCCGTTTCGCCAAAGGTGAAGCCCTGCTTAAAGCCTCCCCCGGCAAACCACATTGAGTATGCTGCGGGATGGTGATCACGCCCTTGTGAGCGTCCTAGTGCTTTGTTGGATTCAACCATAGGGGTTCGTCCAAACTCGCCGCCCCAAATGACAATCGTGTCATCCAGGAGTCCCCGTTGTTTGAGGTCTGTGACGAGCGCAGCGCTTGCCTTGTCTGTAGCGCGTGCATTGCCTGTGATGTTACCTACCACATCACTGTGGGCATCCCAGCCCTCATGGTAAATGTTGATGAAGCGAACGCCGCGCTCGACCATTCTGCGTGCAAGCAAACATGCCCGCGCAAACGATGGCACTTTGGGGTCGGCTCCGTACATCTCAAGGGTTTCTTTAGACTCTTTTGACAAGTCCATGACGTCTGGGGCCTCTGTTTGCATCCGGTATGCAAGCTCGTAACTTGAAATTCTTGCATCGATGGCAGGATCCAGCTCCTGACGCTGTCGCTGCGCATTCATTGCACGCAATGCGGCTGCAGTTGCTTGATCTTCAGTGCTGGAGATATCCGATGGCCTGGAAAGGTTTAGCATCGGCTCTCCCTGATTTCGCAGGCGGACGCCAGAATGCGTCGTTGGGAGGAACCCACTGGACCAGTTGGCAGCACCGCCACTGATTCCCGCACCCGTGGAAAAGACCATAAACCCGGGAAGATTCTTGTTTTCGGAACCGAGGCCATAGGTCAACCAAGAACCCATGCTTGGACGCCCTGGAAGCCCGCTCCCTGTATTGAAGAACAGCTGGGCTGGCGCATGATTGAACTGATCGGTCTTGACGGAGCGAACCAATGTGATGTCGTCCACAATCTTGCTGAGATAGGGAAGCGCATCAGAAATCTCCGTGCCACACTTGCCATGTTTTGCAAAGCGGAACTGGGGTGCCATGACAGCGGCATCTTTTCGGATAAATGCATACCGCTGATTTTCAAGCAGGCTTGGAGGAAGAGGTTGCCCCTCAATTTTGATCAGACCAGGTTTATAGTCGAACAGCTCCAGTTGACTTGGCGCGCCTGCCATGAACAGGTGGATGACGTGCTTGGCACGCGGTTTATGATGCGGTACGCGCGGCGCGGTGCCTTGAGCAGCAAATGCTCCTTCAGCGCATAACGATGCAAGTGCCATTTTGCCAATGCCGATACCGCATTCGCTAAAGAAGTGGCGCCGCGTTGTCTGATGTAAGCGATTGATGGGAGTGTTCAAGGCTTTGTCACCATTTCATCTGTATTTAGAAGTGCGCGGGAAATCATAGACCATGCGCTGGACGCCGATGTGCCTGACACGATGGACTCGTCTACAAGTATCTCAATGGCAATCGATTCCGATGGTTTCGGAGGGCGACAAAGTGTCCGCATGAACAGCGAGTTTACCCTCTTACCTGTTGGAAGGCTGGCAAGCTGGTTACCCAGCGAGCGCGCTGCTTCTAAAATGGTGACATCGTTGAGCAACGTTAAGGCCTGAAGGGGTGTCGTGGATGCTTCACGGCGCGCAACACAGGCTTCACCGCTCGGAGCATCAAAGGTTGCCGCCATTGCAAATGGGGCGGTTCGCTTGGCAAAAGTATACACACCACGCCTGTAGCGATCCTCTCCCGTCGAAACATTCCACTGAAGCGCTCCGTACGATCCTTCGGTGGTCACGCCTGCTGGTTGGGGCGGGAACACGCTGGGGCCACCAATCTTAGCGGAAAGCTGACCGGCTGCGGCGAGCACACTATCGCGTATCTGCTCGGCATCCAGCCGGACACGTGGGCCACGCGTAAGCGCAATGTTCTCAGGGTCCGCAGACCTTTGGGCCGGTGGTACTGTCGCAGACTGTTT
>CAIWTR010000669.1 GCA_903915615.1 uncultured Armatimonadota bacterium | reverse complement strand
GTCCGCCTCGCGTATGCGGTACGCATAACTCTCAGTGCGATGGTCGGTCTGACATACATCCACCGTAAATCCAAGCTCTGTGAGAGACCAACCAGGTGCAACCACATCGTTCACAATCGGATACGCCGGTCGGTTACCGGTCAGTCGCAGCGTGCTGTTCAGCCATCGACCAAGGCCATCCGGGCCGTGAATCGTAACCTCGGATGCTCCTCCGAGCGCGAGTCCCCGGCTGGCGAGGAGCCCTGGCAGGCCATAGAAGTGATCGCCATGCAGATGCGTTACGAAAATCCGTGTGAGCTGACTGAGGCGTAAATGCGGCATCCGCAAGAGCTGATGCTGTGTGCCTTCGCCGCAGTCAAATAACCACCACTCACTGCGTTGCGGCAGACGAAGCGCCAAGGATGACACATTTCGGGTACGGCTGGGAGTCCCCGCGCCTGTGCCTAGAAATGTCCACTCCAGCACTTAATGCACTCCCGCCTCAGCAAGGACATCCAAAACCTGGCGTAGAGCTTCATCGCCAGTCGCTGCCGGAACGGTACATCCACTCGCAAGCCGATGACCACCTCCACCAAACGTAGCCGCTACTTTGGAGACATCAATGCCTTCAGAGCACCGCAGACTTGTTCGGAAACCACCGCCCGCCTGCTCGCGCATCAGAATCGCCACTTTCGCCCCGCGGACGCTGCGTAGCGCATGCGAAACGCCATCGGTTTCGGAATCCAGAGCACCCGTTGCTGCAAAATCACTAAGCGTAATCACGCTCCACACAATCGCACCGCCATCACTGCGGCCCATCTGCACCAACGCACGCCCGAGGAGCCGCTGCGCGGTCTCCGTGCGGTTTTCAAACACATTTGCGACGATGGCATCCGCGTTTGCACCCGCAGCCCGAAGCGCCGCACCAATCTGGAATGTCCCTGCTGTCGTCGCCGGATACCGAAAGCCTCCGGTGTCGGTGTAAATGCCACACATCAGACACTGGGCGATCTCTGGATTCAGCGGAATGCCAAGCACGACCAACAAATCATAGACGAGCTCGCAGGTGGATGCCCGGTGGCCATCCACAATTCGGATGTTTCCAAAGACACCACTCGTGACATGGTGGTCAATGTCAATCACGATGGGGCAGCCGAGAATGGTGTCCATGTTTGGACCCATCCGCTTCGCATCACCAGCATCCATCCCGATTCCGAGGTCGTACGTTGCAATCGGGCTAGTCCGCAACACGGATGCGGACCCAGGGAGGAACTTCATCGTCTCAGGAACGCCATCCGCGCTCAGGATATCGACATGCTTACCGATGCTCCGAAGGGCTATCGCAAGTCCGAGCATCGACCCAAGCGCATCACCATCCGGGTTTACATGACACGCCAGCGCAATCCGCTCAGCACCCTGGATGGCCGTGGCAGCGGCTTTGAAATCGGCCAGATGGTCATCACTGGGAGTCGGAGTTGTCATACCCCAGTCTACCGGACACACCGCTCTGCTTGACCGCGCTGGCGGATGCTGCCCGGTGGACGCAGCCCCACACCTGGTCGACCTAGGTAGAAAGTCCCAATCTTTAGCAACTATCACCTGCTTTGACCCTGCCCGGTATCTGGTTAGTCGTGTGTGCGATACCATTGCCCAATGGGCGTTTGGCGAAGAATTCTGGGACCGTTGGTCGAGGTGGTGATCACCCCGATGGCGATTGGAGCGGCTGTCTCTGCTGGCGCTGTTGTATTTTTCCTAAACCTCGCAGATGACATCCGGGAGCAGGATGGCGTCTGGAAGTTCGACCACGATGGTCTGAACCTTGGAAATGCCCTCCGGACGCCTGAGCGTACAGCGATTGCGCGGACCGTTTCGGACCTCGCGCGCCCCGATGTGATGTCGGCTGTTGCCCTGGTCAGTGTTGTTATTGCGTGGCGGAGTGTTCGGTTTCGCCGTGAAGCAATCTTAATGGCTATCACCCTCGGTGGGGGCGGCTTGATCATCGGAACAACAAAGTATCGCTATGGTCGCCAGCGTCCAAGTCTGGTCGAAGCCCTCGCGGTTGAAGAAACATTCAGCTTCCCAAGCGGCCACTCATTTGTCAGCATTTGCTTTTACGGAACCCTTGCGTATTGGTGGATGAAAAACCGTCACTGGCTGGCAAAATTCGGCATCGGGTCGATCACTACGCTGTTCATCGCAATCGTCGGCGCAAGCCGGGTTTACTTGGGTGTGCATTATCCATCCGATGTGCTTGCGGGGTACGCCGCCGCCCTCCCGTGGCTGGTCGCTTGCCTTTCTGCGTATGAGCGCTCTGAGCGCGAAATTAGTGCTGATGACCTGTTGCTGCTGACGGATTAGAGGCATCATGGGATGTCAGGGCACGACAAATGCCCGATAGGAGAAAATCACATGCTACGTGGTGAGCTGTTACATCCAGAGATTTTGTTTGCGCTTGGCGGTGCCGGACACGGCTCCCAGATTTTGATCACCGATGGCAATTATCCGCACGTGACGAAGACCAACCCGGATGCCGAGCGGGTTTATCTGAACTTGGCGCCTGGCGTCTTGAACGCCGTGCAAGTGCTCAAGGTTCTTGCGGATGCGGTGCCGATTGAGCAGGTGCATGTGATGGCGACTGCCGATGGCAAAGAGCCTCCGATTTGGGGCGAGTTTGCAGAGATTCTCGGACCCGAGCTGCCATTGATTCCGATCAAGCGGTTCAACTTCTATGATGCTGCCTGCGGCTCGGATGTTGCCCTTGTTGTCGCGACAGGCGAACAGCGGATTTATGCCAACATTTTGCTGACGATTGGTGTTGTCCCACCACCTAAGTAGTTTTGTTTTTGGTTGTTGTAAAGAAACACCCCCGGAGAACAGCTCGTTTGTTCTGGTGGGGGTGTTTTTTTTGTAGATGCCTGAGCTGCCTGCGGCTCGGATGTTGCCCTTGTTGTCGCGACAGGCGAACAGCGGATTTATGCCAACATTTTGCTGACGATTG
>CAIWTR010000668.1 GCA_903915615.1 uncultured Armatimonadota bacterium | reverse complement strand
TGGTAACCGTTGGGTCATCCTGCTTGGGTCCGGGCATCCCGAGGCGAATCCACTCGCTGAGCAGGCGGTGGTGCTGGGCCCCATCCGCAAGGACCGGACCGCCTTTGTGGGGAACCGCCATCGTCGGCTTGCGCAGCAACAGGGAGTTCATCGGCTGTGCAGGAGATACACGGCGGCTTGCGCTGCCTTTGGTGATGCTGGCGAAGTCGAGGTCCGGGTCAAACGCCTGGAGGCTGAGCCGGAAGCCGCCTTTTCCTTGCGTGGCTCCGTGACATCCGCCGCCATTGCAGTTGGAGCGCGTCAGGATAGGCTCAACATCGGCGATAAAGCGTGGCGTGGCCTTTGTGGTGACATTGCGGACATCCACAGGGACCACTAGTTTGCGGCCTGATGCATCAATGGTGATGGTTGTACGGCCATCGTGGATTGGGAAGACCGTGCCATCCTTAATGGTTGCGATTTTAGGGTCAGCAACGGTATAGCGTGCGGCGGAAGTGACATCTTTTCCGGTTGGAAGCTCAGTCACGATGCGGTGGCTGGTCCACGGGCCATCGAGGGTGATGTTGGATGCAGGCCCGGTGAGGCGCAATGTGGGTTTTGCAATCGATGCAACGGGTGGCTTCTCGGTCGCCGATGCGCCGATGCCAAGCAACGTCACGATGCCCAGTGGGCCTATTTGAGAGAGAAAGCGCCTTGTATCCATGGTTTTCAGCACTCCTGTGTGCATCCGATTACCGTGTGTATCGACAACGATGACTGCGGTTTGAACCGTATCGCATTGTAGCCTTAATCATCGGATGAAACCGACACGAATCGAAGGCATTCCGAACGAAGTGAAAGTGAATAATATTAAACAGTTATATAAAATAAAGTTAATCATGTATGATGCCGATATCCGGTGTTATTCCCCTTTTACCTCGACCGGATGTGTGAGACGACGTCGTCTTGCAAAGAACTTTTGTGGAGGTTTACGTCATGTCATTCCGTTCACGGCAAACAATAGGCGCATTTACGCTTATTGAACTCCTGGTTGTCATTGCAATTATTGCGATCCTCGCTGCGATTCTGTTCCCTGTCTTTGCACAGGCACGCTCAAAGGCACGGGCCATTTCCGACCTCTCCAACATCAAGCAAATCGTGACCAGCTCGATGATGTACATCCAGGACTACGATGAAGCCCTGATGTCGCCTGCGCTGCGTACGTGTGGCGGCGCCCCAACGGTCAACCCACCAAACCTTTGGAGCCGTAACTGGACCACCTGGCCAGAGCAAATCTATCCATACACAAAGAATATGCAGATGTTCACATCCCCGGGGCGTTCGGATGCGCCTTACTACGGCTACACAATTAATGCGAACTCATCCAATGATGACTTCCCAACACCTTATGATCCAGCCGCAAACACTGGTGGCGGTACGCCTCCAGGTAACTGGAACGATGGACGTTGTACCGGTCCACGTGCTGAACAACGCTTCGTCAGCCTGAGTGAAGCGGTTGCCCCTGCGGAGACAATTTGGTTCCATAACTCGGTTACCACTGTCTGGCAGGAAGGCTTTACCAACTGGGCAACGCTCGAGTCCTTCTTTGCATCCCTTTCCGGTGGTGACAAGACGGATGAATCCGAGCTCCAGCTGGATGGCTCTGAAACCATCGGTCAGCTGCTGCTTTCGGGCGGCGCACGTGTGGACAACTCAACCATTGTCAAGGAGCCACATCGCTTCTCACAAGGGATGAACATCGGGTTCCTCGATGGCCATGCGAAGTGGCTGAAGCCAAGTCAGATCAAGTCAACGCAGTGGTCTTTGGAAGCAGTTCCACAGGGCATCGAATAGGCGAGGCTGGAGGCTTTCATTGGAAACACTCAAGGAAAAAGCGGCATCGCCGTTCGTGTTAGTCATCGTTGGAATTGTCGTTGTGGCTCTGGTTGCATTCTTTGGCTTTGTGAAGCCGAGAATGGATGATGCCCGGGCACTTCGGGAGTTTAACAGCCCGGAAGCGCAGGCTCGGCGAGACCCGGATACAAGAGCGGCCAGCCCAACAACACAGGCAAAGCTGAACGAGTTTTTGGCTAAAGATCCTTCGGCTCAGCAACGGCAGCTCGGACGTCGACGCAGCCGCGAATAGCAGCTTCCCTGATTGCGAAGAAGCCCTCCCGGAT
>CAIWTR010000667.1 GCA_903915615.1 uncultured Armatimonadota bacterium | reverse complement strand
CATCATGCCATCCGCGCTGAATGCGGCAACGTACTGCCCCATTGCGTAGACAGTTACGCTTTCGCCCTTATTGCCATCGCACATCCAAATGACCTTGCCCGTTGACTTTTCCATCACGGTAAGCTGCCCGCGACGCTTCTCGTTGACAGCAATGATGCGGTCACCAACGAGGATTGGGCTGGATGTCGACATCGTGACATCACGGGTCTCCCAGACCTTTTCCGTAACCATTTTCCCGCCGGCGGACTTGATTCGAATCGCAAACGTTGGGCGCTGATTCGCTCCACACACAATCATGTCATCCACAACAAGGGGGGTGATTGAGTTATGGTTGAACATGTTCTGACGGTTTTGGATGGTCCAAAGCTGCTTGCCATCAACAGGTGAGAACCCACACCACATATTGTGCGTCGCCGTTACGATTTGCGGCTGTCCACCAACACGCACCATCACTGGACTCGTATACGCAGGGCCTTCTGTCTGACACGCCCAGACATCTTTGCCAGTTTCACGGTCGATCGCGAGGAATGCGCCTGTCGCTTCATGCCCAATATGGACATAGAGCTTTTTGCCATCGAGCAGCGGCGACAACGATGCGCCACATACAGGCATCGGGACGCGGAAGCGCTTACTTGGATCGACACGCCATACGATTTTCCCAGATGTTGCATCAAAGCAAGTCATGGTTCCGTTGACACCCGTGGTGTACAGCTTTCCCTGGACATACATCGGTGTGCTGCGCGGGCACTTTCCAAGACGTCGCGCAGGGAAGATCACAGAGTCGTAGGGAGCGGCGACCTTGTCCGTCCACACCACTTTCCCTGTGGCCAGCGCCATCGCCTGAACCCACTCTTCTTCGCCATGCCGGGTGATGGTAAACACCTTGCCGCCAGCGACAATTGGTGATGCATGCGATTCGCCGACATTCACACTCCACTTTTTTGTCAGAGTCTTTGGCCAGGCAGCAGGTGCCTTGAAACCGACACAATGGCCATCGCGCAGAGGACCTCTCCACTGGCTCCAGTCTGCTGGCGCATTCACGCCTGGTCCCGGCGCTGAAATCTTCCGTAGGGTCATCTTGTCATACTCCCGGTCTTACTAAGGCGAACAACACAGGGTGTGCTGAAATAGTTCCAAAGATCTTTTGAAACGGCATCGCTTAGAGACAAAACTCTTTCAGTAGAAACTTAGCGCGAGACACTGGAAATCGATGCTGCATCAGCTACAGACTGTTGTTAGCCAACCATTGCGCGTGTCGAAAACGAATCACTCGGCTGCCAGTGCCGATGTCAGTGACTGACGCTTTATCAGCTGCCGTACCGTCGCCTGGACGACGATAAGAATGATTCCGCCAACGGAAACCATCACAATCGCCGAAAGCATGACCACCTGAAGCGGTTGTGCCATGAGCGTGTCGACGGATGCCCAGAAGGCTGACAAAATTCCAATCAGCAAGCCGATAAGTCCCCCAAAGGCATGCTCGCGAGATCGGATTTGCTGCACGACCTTGAGCGGGATACCCAGTGCCTGCAGAAGGGCAGTTTCCTTGATGGTCGCAAGCAGCTGGCGACGCACAATGATTGCCGTTCCAGCAAGGCCCATCAGGAGTCCAAGTCCTCCGAGTGCTGCAAACACACTCAGATAGGTGTTCTCAACGCTGGCGTATTCGGCCATCCGGTCTGTTGTACGGGTCAGGCTCAAACCAAACGGCTCGCCCGCATCGGTCAGCGATGTACCAACTTCCGCCTCGGGTGCACCCTTAGCTTCAATCAGGAACATCCGGTAACCAGAGCGCTGTGGAAACAGGCGTACAAAAGTGGCCTCATCCATAATCACCGCCCCCTGAAGGACGGTTCGCTTCAGCATCCCCACAATCCGGCAGCGAATCGGCTGCCCCTGGTCTCCCAGAAGCGTCAGCGACTTACCGACGGCTGACTGCAACGACCACATAATCGTATTTTCATCTGCGATCACTGGAATCTCACCGCCAGGCAGGTCTTCCTTAAGCTTGGTCCAAAGGCCGCCTGGAGCGCTTCCAGCAAATGGGAAACGCTTCTCGGCTGCAAGGCGTGCAGAATCCAAGCCAATGATCTGTGGCTGTGTTGGCTTGTTGAGGTTTAAGCAGGATGCATCATCACCATCCCGGACGCGTATCGGCAGACTCGTAAATGTTTCAATCGCAGTATCAAGTGCCAGACGGTCGGCTTCCGTTTTGCTCTCAAGTGCGCCGTAGAGTGGTAGGGCACTGCTCGCAATAAAGGTGTAGCCACCGGTCCCGGATGAGCGCTCTGTTGTGACCTTTGGCGGAAGCTGTTTGTTGGCACCAACCGCGATGATCAGAAAAGTTGCGAGGCCGACAACACTCATGCTTGTGAAGAGGCCATTTAGATTACTCGTAAGCCTGCGCATCGCGAAGACCTGCGCTGTGCTTTTCCAAATGGAACACATCAGTCGCGTCATGTAAATGCGTAGTGCACCCAAGAGAAGGACGAAGAAGCCCATCCCAGCCATCATTAGGTACTCAGCACGCTCCGCACCGCTGATGCCAAGTGCGTAGACAAAGAGTGGCAGCCAGAGGAGGAAGCCAACGATAACAGTCGGCGTCCCGGGAGACAGTGGCAGCTGGATGGTCTTGCGGCGGAATGCCTTCGTCGTTCTCGGGTTTCGCGTTGCGATCAGGACTGTGGCTGTACCGATGACAATACTCACCACAATACCAGTGACGATATTGACCGCGGTTACGCGCAACGGAATGGTTGTGTCCCAAAGCGGAGCCAGTGCGAGACCTACGGACTCAGTATAAATCCATGAAAGCCCAGCCGAGCCAAGCAAGCTTGAAATCGCGGCGATGCCGACAAGCTCGATAATGAACATCCGGCGAATCGTTGCAGCAGGAACGCCACAGGCAGCAAGCACCACCCGTTCCCCTTTACGTTCTTCGAGCGTGGCATCCACCATCCACTTGATCAACAGTGCTGCCGAGATCAGCAGAAAGCTTCCAAGCGCGAGGAAGAGCCCTCCGAAATCAAGTCCACCGCTTGCACTTGCACGTGCATCGGAGCGGAGAGGCCGTACGAACATCCCAAGCGCCGCCGGATTGATGCTTCGACGCAGCTGTGCCCGGAT
>CAIWTR010000666.1 GCA_903915615.1 uncultured Armatimonadota bacterium | reverse complement strand
TGCGCAAATACCTCCTCGAGGAGGCGTATGAGGTCGCGGAAGCGATCGACTCCGATGACACGGATGCCCTCGTGGATGAGCTTGGGGATGTCCTTTTACAGATTGCATTCCATGCACAGCTTGGGCGCGAGAGCGGGATGTTTACGCTTGGCGACATCGCGGATGCGATTTGCACCAAAATGATCCGCAGACATCCGCACATCTTTGCTGATGCCAAGGCCGATGATGCCGAAGCCGTCCTCGTAAACTGGAATGCGATCAAGGCAGTGGAGAAGGCGGAGAAGGGCATTTCGGGTGCGAAGAGCGCCCTTGATGGCATTTCGCAGGCGCTTCCAGCGCTCTCGATGGCAACGGAAGTCAGTAAGCGGACGGTGAAGCTTGGGTTTGAGTGGCCGGATGCTGCCGATTTGCGGGATAAGTGCCGCGAAGAGCTTGGGGAGCTGATGGTCGAGTGGGATGCGCTTCTCGCAGATCCATCTGATTTGAATGCTCGTGACCGCTTTGAGGCGGAGCTCGGGGATGTTCTGTTTACGCTTGTGAATGTGGCGCGGTGGGCGGACCTCGATGCTGAGACAGCGCTGCGGCGTCAGCTGGTTCGGTTTGGGATGCGCTGGAGACATATCGAGGCGCTGCAGTCGGAGGCTGGAATTGCTTGGCTGGATGTCGATGCGACCCAGTTCCGTGCTTGGTGGTCTGATGCCAAAATCGCTGTGGCTGAGGCTGGTTAGCAGCCGGCTTGACTCGCTGCGGTTTGTCATGACAGCGATAGGATAAAGGGATGCAAGCAAAACTTACCTTTACCGCCACGGCACCAGCGACGGCGGCCCCGGGCGCAAGCATTTCGCTTGCTCTGACGGCGAAAAACGATGGCAAAGCCGCCGAAGTTTTGCGCTTTAGGAATGGCGGCCGTGTTGACATGCAGCTCATCGCCAGCGGTGGAAAAGTTGTTTTTCACTGGTCCAAGGGGATGATGTTCACGATGGCACTTGCGGCAGAGCGCCTCGAGCCTGGTGCATCCAAGACCTGGACGATGAACGCGCAGCTACCTGCGGACTTGCCACGCGGTGCGTATACCGTGCGGATTTGGTCGATGGCCACCGGGCTTGAAACCATCAGTGTGAAGACTATTAATGTGCGTGTGATGCCATGATTGTCCTCGGTATTGAAACCAGCTGTGATGAGACGGCGTGTGCGATTGTGCAGGATGGCCGTAAGCTGCTGTGTACGGTTGTTGCCAGCCAGATGGAGGAGCACGCGAGCTATGGCGGCGTTGTTCCCGAGCTTGCATCTAGGCGCCATGTCGAGCTGCTGATTCCCGTCATCCGACAGGCGCTGTCAGAGGCAAATCTAACGCTTCAGGACATCACTGCGATTGGCGTCACAAACCGCCCCGGCCTCCTCGGTGCTTTGCTCGTCGGAGTGACATCCGCCAAAGCCCTCGGACAGGCCCTCGGGATTCCCGTCATCCCGGTTCACCATATCGAGGCGCATTTGTACGCCAACTTCATCACCCATCCAGAAATGGAGTTTCCCGCGACCGCGCTCGTGGTCTCGGGTGGGCATACGGACTTGTTCGATGTTGA
>CAIWTR010000665.1 GCA_903915615.1 uncultured Armatimonadota bacterium | reverse complement strand
TGCTGACAGCAATACTTGGGCTAAGGCTCCTGATTCGCTCCATGATGAGATAACCGCCATACAAAAGCGGCTCAAGGAAGTCAACGCTTCCATTGACAACATTGTCAAGTTTATTGAGACTGGTGGTTTTAGCGAAACGCTTGCATCGAGATTGAATACACTGGAAGCAACCAAAGCAAGCTATACACAGAAGGCATCTGAAGTACGCCTGGCGATTGCCAATGCGTCGAAGAAACGACCAACAGCTGAGATGGTTCAGCAGTGTTGGGGGAGGGCTACAGAAGCGTGGCCTCGGTTAAATGACAAACAGCGCTCAACAATATTGAGCGCTGTCGTAAAACACGTTTCGGTTACATCTAAGTCATCTGTGGTTGCCACCTTAGCAACTTCACCACATTTCACCGATAGAATGTTAGCACCGAACAGTATTATGGGTGCGGGGGAAGGACTCGAACCTCCGACCTTTGGGTTATGAGCCCAACGAGCTACCAGCTGCTCCACCCCGCGTCACAAAGAGTATGTTACGTCCTAAACACCTCAAAGTCAATCGAAACTGGGAAAGTATTAAGGAATCGTTGTGACAATACGCTTACAGGGATGCAAAAGCCTCGGTGATGTCGCAATTGTCGTGAAACGGCTGTATTTACCCTGACGGATAGCCTCTTGCCGCTCGTCTTCTTTGTCCGAAATTTCCTGAACTTCAGCTTCTGATAGGCCCGTTCCACGTAGCTGCTCACGCGTTAGCGCCAAGTCTTCAATGATCGGACGGCGAACTTTACCCAGATAAACTTTAGGGCCATAGACACCCGCATCTTCGATTGCCTTACCACGCTCATCCCACTCCGGAATCAATGCATGGGCAGGCATCGAGAAGTGGTCAAACACCCACTTGATGTCCTTGGCTGTGCCTTCTGGGTCCAGCTCCATAAACGCCTTGACTCCCTTGCGGAAGAAGTTATAGTGCGCCGACTCATCGGCTGCCACCCATCGTAAAACGCGGGCGAGGCAGACATCCCCTTCAGACTCAGCACGCTCACGCAGGTTGTTGTAGTTAACACCCGTCGCGAGCTCCTGAATCATTGTGTAACAAATCATCTGTCGAGGTGAGTCAAATGGCAATTTCCATTCGCCACCAAGCAGGCTTCGCTCAAACTCAGCCATTTGATCTTCTGTTCGTTTACCAGAGCGCTCAAGCCACATGTCTAACACGATGCTGTGCTTTGATTCCTCGTAGCCCCAGTTTGCTTGAAACAACGCACGTCCACGTGATTTACGCACCAAGTCCGTAATCTTGTGCGTGTAGTCTGGAAGAAACATCTCGACCGCAGAAAACGATTCGACAATTAATGCTGTCGTCTCGGAGGCATTCGATGTGATTTCTGCCCAGGGGATATCACTGTCGACGCACCAGCGACGACGGGATTCTGCCGTCTTGAAATAACGCAAATAGGAGTCATAAAAGAAATCCTCAATCTGCGCATCCACGCTAGCTGTCGTTATCGTGAGCGGCTCGTCCGGCCAGTCAGAACGGCCCTGTGTCAGCTGGGTCTGTATGACCTGATCTTCAGTTTTGGTGTCCATTGAACGTATCCTACATCCGAGAAGAAGGTGATGTATAGGACCAAAGACCCATTCTGCTGCTAGCATACATCGAATCTGCCATTTGACGTGTCACCCGTATAGTTACCCTATGCTCGCTCAGTTTCGCGCAGCTCTACACGCACTGCATGACGCTGAAAAAACGTCCCGGCTATCATCAGAATCAATGTGCCAATAAAAATAGCCTTGTAACCCGTGTATTGAACCAAGTAGAGTCCCAATGCTGGTGCCGTTACCCCACGGATTCCAAGTAAAAGTGAATGAAGCGCCTGATACTGCGCAGCTTTTCCACGTTCTGCATAGCGCAAAATGCTCGCCATATACGCAAGCTCCACACCTGCAAAACCGAAGCCACTGAGCGCCGATGCAATAATCAATAACGGCATCGAAGCACCAAACAGATAGCAGACACCCACACCTACAATACAGTAAATGGACCAGAGGACGCTTTTGGCAGCCCCGTAGTGATCCACTAGCCTGCCCCAGACAAATGCGCCCACAATACTCGCCATACTCGCGACATTTGACAGCGTTGCCAAGTCTGTGTTCGTAACCTTGACGACATCCACTTGGTACAAGGCATAAAGCGGCCCCGCCATCAAGTTACCAAACCCGTAAACCGTTACACTTGCAGCAAACCATCGGTAACCCGTAGGCAATCGCAACAGCTCAAGACTCTCCCGCCATGCTTGCATCGGAGATGACCTGACAGGTTGCGGTGCACTTACTTGCTGAATACCAGGAAGTGTTCTAACTTTGGCAAATGCGATGACACTGAAGACGCCAATGATTCCCGCGATTGGAAAGATGAAGCGATAGGAATATCCCGCATCTAGTAAGCGGCCCGCAGCCTGTGCTGCAAGAAATGCTGCAATCTGGGCTCCAACACGCACATATCCCATAAGCCTGCCACGGGCATGATCCGGATAGATATCCTTCATCAGCGATGTGTAAGCAGGGGATGAGAATGCGCCCATGAGCTGGAGTGCACTCAGCATCAAGACAAACGGCATCGGTGTCGATATCCAAATCATTCCTACAAGGAGTAACCTGGATGGCACAATGCTTCCAAGTACGAAGGGCATTTTGGCTTTGCCCTCCATATGTTGTGCCCATATAGGAGCAATGAGATTGCCCAGAAACGGAGCCGCACTCAGAATGGCGAGCATTGTCTGCGTTGCACCAAGCTCATTCCGCGCCACGCGGGTAATGAAGGGAAAAATCATCCCCATAAACATCCCGCCAAGGATGCCCGCGATCACATCCCAGTGAACCGATACCCAAGCATTCCGCGGGACACCGAGACCGCGACGAACAGCTTTTCGTACCTTAAGTCGCGCCCTCGTTCGTCTCTTCACACGCTCAGTTTATCCCGGGAGAGATAGCGCAAGGCATGTTGCAACGGATTCTACAGACAATTGCCGCAGCGCCTGGATCTGCTGCCTACGGGGTAACGCATCAAAGCCATCGATAGCGGAGCAATCTATGCGCGTACCAACTTTGATGGTTGCATTTCGCTTCAGACGCGTTCTCACTTGTCCAAAGACCTCAATTTCAAAGTGCCGTATCAGCTCATAAGCATGATCCTGATTGCCATTCGATGTGGCATATCCGTCCTCAATCGCAAGCCAGTTTTGAAGACGGTCGATATCAGCTTGTAGTGCGAGGGCACGCTGACGGCGCTGGTGGGCTAATCGTTTGTCAAAAATCGTTTCGGGAGAAGAATGATCATCAATCGCATCCTCGATAATATTCGCACTCATCCTCATCAAATCGTGCAAATCTCCATGCTCTGGAATGGACCTACCCGTAGCAGCGTGAATCCGCTGCAGCACGGCCGTTTGTAGCCGGCCGATACGTTCCTGCGTCGTGATTTTCTGTTTTGAAGACAAACCATATTCAAGCTCAAGCCTAGAGATGACGATGAACGTAAGAGACCTCAAATTGATGATCAGATCATCTGAGCAGTCAGCACCTGTAGCGGAGCATAGCGCAATGGATGCCTGTAAGAGTGCGCTATGTTGATCTGATGTAAGCATGTAGCGCAGTCCTAAAGGGACAATTCCAATCGGATTCTTTCCAGAGGCGATCCTCTTTTCGGATGCGAGTAACAACAGCTGGAAAATGCCATCATGAAAGGGCAGAAGTTTGTCATTGAATGCACCAACTTCGCCTTCGGGGAACACAACGATATGTGCATCATCGTTTACCCACAGGTTTATAGTGTGTCGAAAGGATTCCCGGTCTACTGCGCCACGCACGATTGAAAAGGCACCAATCCTCTGCGCCGCCCATCCCCATGCTCCGCGTAAACCATCGAAACCCTCCCGGCAGGCAAGGTAGTTGAAGCGAAGTCCCACCGATGACCCCAGAGTACGCACAAGGATTGGATCCATGTCTGTCGGGTGGTTTGCAACAATCAAAGCTGGGCTTTTGAGCTGTTCAGAAAGCGCTGTACGCGTGTCACTGTCAATGGAAATAGTGTTGATGCCAGCAACATGCTTTGCGAGTGGCATCAGGAAATCCATCGCGTACTCGGTCAGAGGGCTTTTGATGTTTGGGAGAAAGTTGGTGTTCATAAGCTGAATCGTGGTTCAGGAAATTTACAATAGGTTTAGAAAACTTGTCGGACGCCGGTTTCATCCAAGAAAAACAGAGGAGGCTTTGCGGCTGCACTTACATCGATGAAAGTTCCACTCGTCTTGTTCAACAGGGTTGTATCCAAGTCATC
>CAIWTR010000664.1 GCA_903915615.1 uncultured Armatimonadota bacterium | reverse complement strand
TGCAAGGACAACATCGCGTGAAAGCCGAGCGCAAGTAACCCACCAACCAACCGTGTCCGGGGGATGAGCATCAGGATGGGAATAAACGCCTCGATAAGGAGGGTGCCGTAAATCGCAAAGTGGTCAAAGACGCCGCCAGTCGGCATCAACGGATACATCAATCCGATTTCATGCAGCATTGTGGATGCACAGCTGACATCTGGATTGAAATACGCCGTATTGATCTTATGGAAGACAGTAAAGAAATACAAGATTGACACTGCTATCCGCATGATGGGCGCGACGGTGATCACCCAGCGGCTCCGAACATAGTCAGCAGTAGCGTGTCGTTTTTCTCGCACCATTGCAACGATGAGCACCGCCAGCATCACGATGTTCATCACCAGCGAAAACAGGATGTGGTTTGGGACGGGTCCCATGTGACTTCCGACGGCGAATACATCCACTGCGAGAAACAGGGCGAACAACATGGGCTTCGGCCGAAGCAAAACAGCCATCGCAAGACAGATCAGGATCAACCCGGACAGCCCTTGCCATCTCCAATCATGAAACGTCATAAAGTGGAAAATGCCAGCAATCGCCCAGCTACGGCACAGCCAATCGAACTGCTGTGTGTACGCTGTTTGCTTTTCAGGTTGTTGCAGCTCGGATGTAGCCGGGAAGCCATCCAAACCGAAGTCAGTTGCCATTAGCCAAAACATCGGCAACCAGAGAAAGTAATCTGATACTTACGCCCACAACTATTTGCGTAATCGACAATTACTTGATTAACCGAAGTTAACTCAGTTCACATAATGCTCGCTATGCTGGATGTGTAAAGGCCGCTGCGTAGCCCGCATTGGCGAGGTCCAAAATGTCATTGAAGTGAATTACGCCAGCCCGAACGAGCCGCTCATATTCATTCACCAAACGCCCACTCTCGCCGTGCAGGGCTGGGTTATCGGTACAAATCGCGATCCGTACACCCGCATCCCGGCAGCGGTCAAACACCGGCTTGAGCTCACTCACATCCGAAATCGTGTTCGTCCGGAGATAGGTCATCGGACACACTTCCAGCGTGATGCCGCGTTTCGAAAGCTCAGACAGGTGCTGTGGGTGATGTAAGCCAATCTGTATCCCGTGACCGATGCGGTTGAGGTAAGGAAACAGCTCCGGATGGACATCGCTTGGGTCCGACTCCGCCATGTGCGCCGTTGTCGAAAGACCGACTTCCCGGGCGTAGCGGAACAGTTCAACCCACTCGGCAATCGTGGGGCCACCGGCCTGGTAGGGTCCGGCGATATCGACGGCAACGCAGGCTGGATGCACCTTCGCAAGGTCGATAATTGCCTTGTTTCGCGCAGGGGAAAACCCACGGTCCATGCAGAGAATAAATGATGTGCGTATCGGAAAATCCGTCTGAACCGCCGCCGCGATGTCATCCACGACGCGGGACATATCGACCAGACGGTCATCCTCAGAGAGTCCAGCCCGCGTCCGCTTATACGGGTTGAAGCGCAGCTCAAGGACATCCACAGCCTCAAACACACTCGCACCGCGAACAGCCCGGTGTGCGAAATAGCCGACATCCTCAGCCTGCAGCTCCTCCACCAAATGGTGAACGCTCAGGTAATCAGCAAGATCACGAAATGGCCGCTCAAACTCATGGCGAAACCGTGAATAGTCGCCGTAGCGTGCGAGGAGTCTAATGGCAAGGTCACTGGACTGCTTTTCGATATAGCCCCAGAGAATTCTCGGATGTGTGGCGCCACCCAAGTGTCTATGCAGCTCAGGGAAATGCACGCCCTATCCCCCAGCCTTGCGGGCTGCGGCAGCGATTTCATCCGCGATGCGTTTACGCATTTGGGCATCCATAACCGAACCATGATCCTTGCCGGGAACCACTTCAATTGCGGCATCGGAGCCGAGGCGTGTGAGCGTGTCCTTCAGTCGAACGACGGCCCCCTCGAGGTAGAAGGTATCGAGACCGCCCGTGTAAACGTGCAGCTTTCCGGCAAGCTTTGGCCCGAGGGACTTCCAGTTCTTTTCAAGCCGCTCGCGGATATCAAATGGCTTCCAAGACTCAGCAACCTTACGGTCAATCTTGCCCGTCTTGCGGTCCCAAATACGCTCCGGCTGGCCACTACGGTCCCGGCGGCTGAACACCGCTTCAAAAGAACCGAGCTGCTCGCCGCGCCCAAGAGGCACTTCCATATCGGAGAAGTCCTGGTACCAGACAACGGGCTCATCCCCGCGGCGCGCCAGCGGCCGTAAACGCCCATGAGCATCCGTGAACATGCTGGCATCCGCATAGAGGTTTATCCGCTGAAAGTCGTGAAAGTCCACCGGATCGGGGGCGGTGCTCCAGACGCCACCAAAGACATCCGGGTAGCGAACTTGCAGCCAAAGCGAGCTCCACCCACCGCTGGAATGGCCCATCACAAACCGGCCGGCAGCTGTTCCAAGTGCATTCACCTTGCGCTCCACCGCCGGAATCAGCTCCTTGATAAGCGCATCGCCGTAAGGACCATTGTTAGCCGAGTCGGCGAACACGTGATGCCCACCGGGACAATCCGGGTCCAACACCACACGGACGACACCAATCTGATCGATAGATGCATTCCCACGCCGGGCCCCGTAGTGTCGCCCACCAAAACCCGGAATCTCGTAGACGACTGCCCACTTCCGGCTTGGTGACCAGTCTTTGGGCTTGATGATGGCACACTTCAAATCGACAGGTCTACCCGTAAAGCGGCTGATGCGCTCGCTGCGGATGCGCAGCTCTTCCACGCCATCGGATGTTTGGAAAACCGGCTCCTGAATGACTTTGTCGATCACCAGCTCGGGCGCGGCAGCGGTGGTGTTCCACTTCATCGCCGCTGAGTAACCATTTCCAGCGCCATTTCCAACCGAGCGCGCAAGCACACGGTCAGCCACTGCCTGCACCATCCACATCCCAACCGGAGGCGCCGAGCGCTCCCGCGGAAACGCATCCACTGATGGGCCAGAGAGCTTAATGACGTCGCCAGCGGTGATGTTGGTGACGCTTATCGCCCACATCGGGGATGGGTTGAACCAGTTCGGTCCAATCCGCGGCTCGCCCGTATCTGGTTTGCCGAAGTAAACCACGATACGCCCACTAAATGGACCATTGAAGAGTCCGGGGGCAATCCGCACACGGAGGGGCTTTGCCTGCAGGTTCATCGCCTAAAGCTCCATCCTAATATGCTCTGCAACAAAGGCAAACACATCCGCTTGCTCATCCAGGACTTTGGAAATGGGCTTGCCGGCGCCGTGGCCCGCCTGGGTCTCGATACGAATAAGCGTCGGCGCAGCATCCGGGTTCTGAGCGAACTGCAGCGCTGCGGCGTACTTGAATGAGTGTGCTGGAACAACACGGTCATCATGGTCACTCGTCGTGACGAGTGTAGCCGGATAGGACGTGCCGGAAACGAGTGTGTGGTAAGGGCTATAAGCCAGCAGCGCGCGGAATTCATCCTCATTTTCGATGTTTCCATAGTCGCTTTGCCAGGCCCACCCGATGGTGAACAGGTGGAAGCGCAGCATGTCGAGCACGCCGACGGCCGGGATGGCGGCGCCGTAGAGGTCAGGTCGCTGCGTTGAACAAGCCCCAACGAGGAGACCGCCATTTGAGCCACCGGCGATTGCGATGCGGTTCTTTTCGGTAACGTCACGCGTGATCAAATCCTCGGAGACAGCAATGAAATCATCAAAGACATTTTGCTTATTCAGCTTGGTGCCGGCAACATGCCAGGTATCGCCATACTCGCCGCCGCCGCGGAGGTTTGCGACGACGTAGACGCCTCCTCGTTCCATGAAGGCGATGGCCGCCGGGGAGTAGCCCGGGGTCAGAGAGATGTCAAAGCCGCCGTAGCCATATTGGTAAACAGGCAGGTTGGACTTGCCAACATTTTCAGCCAGCTGGGTCTGGAAGTACGGCACGCGAGTGCCATCTTTGCTCGTTGCAAAGTGCTGTGTCGTGACAAATGCCGTACGGTCAAACGGCACGTGCGGCTCACGGAGGATGCTGCTCGCACGCGTGGCAACATCGAAATGGTAGATGACCGCCGGCGCCGTGTAGCCCGTAAATGCATAGCAGACCGACTTCGCCTTGCGGGTGCCGGCAAAGCCGCCGGATGTCCCGATACCCGGGAGGATAATCTCTCCAAGCGCGATGCCATCCAAGGACCAGCACTCCACATAGCTGCGTGCATCCCGCAGGTAGGACACAATCAACGTCTCCCCGATGAGGCTGACACTCTGACAGGTGTCATTGCTTTCCGGGACGATTTCAACAGCATCGCTAAATGGCTGGCCGATGTGGAGACGGACGATCCGCTTCCGGGATGCCCCATTGTCGGTCAGGATGTAAAACGTTGGGCCATCGTTGCCGAGGATGCTATACGCCGCTTCGCCGACGGGTAGCCACTGCTGCACCATCGCATCACCCGCTGTGAGGCTTCTGAATGCAATCCCATTGCGGCGGTCGGTTCCCGCATACTGATACAGCATGAGGTAGTCACCATCTTCAGTGACATCCGCGCTGAGGTTCCACTTCGGCTGGTCAGGCGTCGCATAGACAAGGACATCATCCGCTTGAGGTGTCCCGAGTGCGTGGAAATAGACCACATGGTTTTCATTGACGGCTTGGTAGGCCTCGCCATCCTTAGGAGGTGCATAACGGCTGTAGTAAAACCCGCTGGCATCTGCGGCCCAAGATGCGCCAGTGAACTTAGCCCACTCTACAAAGTCAGCTGTGTCATCCCCAGTTTCCACATTACGGACATGCCAGGTCTGCCAGTCTGACCCTGCGCGTTGGATGGAATAAGCCAGCCATGTCCCACACGGCGACACGCTGGTACCCGCGAGCGCAGCAGTGCCATCGGTGGACAACAGGTTTGGATCTAAGAGGATGCGACCATTTACGGCAGGAGCATCCCCAACCATCAGCTGTGCCTGGTTGGCAAGCCCCGGATTGAATGTCCAGAACCACTTACCACCTTCCTGCCATGGCACGCCGACACGCTCGTAGTTCCAGAGGTTTGCGAGGCGTTCCCGAAGTGTGTCCCTCCCCGCAAGTGACCTCAGCAACGGCATCGTCACCGCATTCTGCGCTGCGACCCAGGATGCAGTTTCTTCCGAATTTGCATCCTCAAGCCAGCGGTACGGGTCAGCGATTTCGGTGCCATGGATGACATCCACGATGTTTTCACGGCGGGTTACCGGATACTTCATTGTCCTCGATACTCCTAAAAAACCATTGGAAACAGCCTAGCGGCGACCACTATCCGATGGACGCTCATGGCTTTCAAGCTTACGTAACACGGAGAGCAAATTCCGCATCGGCTCGGGCAGGGGTGTACGGACATCCACAATTTTGCCGGTTCGCGGGTGACGGAATGCCAAGCGGTAGGCGTGCAGCGCCTGGCCACCGAGGGCTGCCACTGCAGCATCGATATTGACATCCCCAGTGCGGCGAATGCCCCCATAAAGCGTGTCACCCACGACTGGATAGCCAGCAAACTGGCAGTGCACACGAATCTGGTGGGTGCGGCCGGTATCGAGGCGGCACTCCCAAAGCGAACATGGGCCAAGCGGCTCACGCATAATCACTTTGGTGACTGCCTTGCGGCAGACGCCTTGGGTTGAGCGCAAGTGGACGGCCATTTTCTTACGGTCTTGGGGATGCCGACCGATGGGTGCATCGATGACCGCATCCGGGAAGCCCGGCGTGCCCCAGACGATAGCCGCATACCGCCGCTTCGCATCCCGTGACTGGATCTGATCCTGCAAGCCACGGTGGGTGAAGTCGTTCTTTGCGACCATCAGGAGACCCGTTGTGTCCATATCCAACCGGTGAACAATTCCCGGACGCTCTACGCCGCCGACGCCGCTGAGCTGACCTTTACAGTGATGCAAAAGCGCATTGACCAGGGTCCCGGAGAGATGGCCGGCACTTGGATGAACAGGCATCCCACGCGGTTTTTGTACGACTAAAAGGTCATCATCCTCGTAGTGCACGGTCAGTGGAATATCCTCGGGAAGGATTTCACTCGATGTAATCTCGGGAATCTCGAGAATCATCGTCTGGCCGGTCTGAACCTTGTTCGCAGAGCGGGTTGCGAGCTTTCCACTTAGGAGAAGTCCGCCGCCTTCCACCCAGCGCTGGATTGCAGCCCGGCTGGCCTGCGGGAGCAGCGCGACCAATGCCGTATCCGTTCGGGCCTGATTTAGCTCCTCAGGAACGACAAACTTATATGTTCCAGCGACAAGCGGTGCCAGCTCTGCAGGAGAATCATCCTCAGTGCCATCCAGCTCTTCGTCTTCAAAACCATCCACATCTTCAACTAGCGGCATCAGGCAGCAGTCTTCTTTCCGCGCTTTGCCAGCAGCAAATACGCTCCCAAACCTACGAGTGCGACGGCGAT
>CAIWTR010000663.1 GCA_903915615.1 uncultured Armatimonadota bacterium | reverse complement strand
ATTTTGAGGTCGAAGGAATCCTGATGCCCGATGCCGCCCGGGAGGTAGATCATGATGACGGCTTTATGGCTATTGCCAACACCAGCCTGGGCCTCGGCGGCAAGGAGCTGTGGGAGCGTGAGGGCACCAACGGCACCGACTTTCAGAAATTGTCGGCGTGAGACGTTGTCACAGAATGACCCGCTGGATGTTCCTTCGATACGCAGCATGGTTAGACCAGCTCCCGGATGGGTTCATGCCCCGTGACACCATCACTACGTAATCCGCTTGGCATCACGGACATCTGAGAAGAAATAAGAAAAAACACGCTCCTACACCAGCTCCCGGATGGGTTCATGCCCCGTGACACCATCACTGCGTAATTCGCATGGCATCATGGACATCTCAGAAGAAAAAAGAAAAAACACTCTCCTACACCAGCTCCCGGATGGGTTCATGCCCCGCATACAAATAATTCGGACGACCATTCATTTCCGGCACGGGCGTGTTCACAATGTCAATGCCCATGTTGTGATACATGGTCACAAAGACATCCTTGTAGTCAATCGGACGCTCATCCGGTTCTTCACCAAAGCGGTTTGTCGACCCGATGACCTGACCATTTCGCATCCCGCCGCCAGCGAGCAAGCAGAAGTTGGCACGTGGCCAGTGGTCGCGGCCGCCATCTTTATTGATTTTCGGCGTACGCCCAAATTCGCCCCAGACGCAAACGGTGACATCGTTTTGCAGCCCGCGGTTGTGGATGTCCGTGACCAGACTTGAAAGCGCCTGATCCAGCATCGGGAGGTAGCGTTTAAGCTGCCCAAAGTTGTCGCCGTGGTAGTCCCAGCGTCCATAGCCAAGCGTCACGTAGCGAGCGCCAGCTTCGACCAGACGCCGAGCGGCGAGGAACTGATCATTGAGCATCGGAAGACCATCATCCACAGGTTCGAGACGCCCAGTCCCGTACATCGCCCGGACCTTTGGGTCTTCCTTGGTGACATCGAGGGCGGTGACAAGCTTGCTGCTCGTCAAAATATTGAATGCCTGCTCGGACAGCGAATCAAGTCCCGTAAGGCTATCGACATTCCGGCGGTAGGCATCGAGGGATGTAAGCAGCTGTTTCCGATGCGCAAGACGATCGAGGGAGAGACCGCCGAGGGTCATATCGGTCATCATCGGGCCGGCGGGACGCAGCGGGCTGTGCCCGACGCCAAGAAAGCCGGTATCGCCTGGGTCGGCCCACGGCGTATGGCCCGCTTTTCCCTGAAGGGCAACAAATGGCGGAACAGTTTTATCCAAAGGACCTTCGAGGCGTGAGAGTACCGAGCCCATACAGGGCGCCTTGTTCTGGCTGGTCTCAAATGCCGAGTACCCACTCATGCAAATGTGGGAGTCGTGTTCATCCCGAGTACCCGTCATCGACCGGATGATGGTGAATTTGTCCATCATTTTCGCGAGCAACGGCATGTGCTCACAGATTTCGATGCCGGAGACATTTGTTTTGATGGGCTTGAATTCGCCACGGATGTCGGCTGGGGCATCCGGTTTCATGTCAAACATGTCCTGATGACTTGGTCCACCGGGCAGGAAGACCATGATGACGGCTTTGTGGTTGCCTTTGACACAGGCACGCGCTTCGGTCGCCAGGAGCTGAGGCAGGGTGAGACCGCCGAGCGTGAGACCCCCGATGGTCATAAAATCACGTCGACTCAGGCCATCACAGAAGCGGCCCTGATTATTTCCCCGGATTGTCAGCATGGCAGCATCGCCCTTCCCCGTCCCGGAATCTTGGGACATACAATCATGTGGTTACATTCTGAGTATAGCCGATGGACATCACATAAAGACCAGTATTGCCCTACACCCAACGGCAACAAATTGATGAAAGCGGGCATACAGCGAACCATCAGGCGATACCAACGCATTACACAAAACTCCAATTTGTGCCAATTATTAATTTTGATGACCATCATCACACGGGATTTCACCGGGTCTATCTGTCATACTGCTGTGTTATCTGCCTATTTGGCAGGTGTCACTCATATCCGTATTGGAGACCTTATATGACTCGCACATCGCGAAAGAGCGCATTTACGCTTATCGAACTCCTGGTTGTGATTGCTATTATTGCCATTTTGGCAGCTATTCTTTTCCCAGTATTTGCACAGGCCCGTGAAAAGGCCCGTCAGACATCCTGTCTGTCGAACATGAAGCAGGTTGGCCTTGGCATGCTGATGTATGTTCAGGACTACGATGAGAACTACCCACGTGCAGACTATTGGCTGCCAACGGGTACGATTAGCCCAATCAACCCACGTGCAACGGGTGGCTTTGCCCTCCGTATCAACCACTACAAGTGGCAGGCATGGGTGATTCCTTACATCAAGAACAGCCAAGTGTTCCAGTGCCCAAGCCGTACGCGTGACAAGGCTGCATGGGATGTCAACGGTGAGTACAAGGGAGATGGCTACGCTATGAACCTTGCGATTTCCGGACGCCCATTCATTGGCGGTGAGAACCCATCCTTCATCGGTGGTACCCTCGCCGGTATCCAAGCCCCTGCAGACACGATGGTCTTCATGGAACTCCCAAACCAGGTCGGCTTCTCGTACATCACCAGCTCCAGCACGGTTTACCCAGCTGCACTGCGTGAGTCGTGGGCTGCTTACCTGATGCCAACCGGTGTGCCGCAGAAGAGCACCGCACCGCACTCCGATGGATTCACACTTGCATACGCTGATGGCCATGCCAAGTACATGAATGTGCGTGGATTCCTGAACAACTGCCCAACATCCGCGCAGTACACCATGCCAGCTTGTACATTCCGTACGCCAGCAGGTTCAGGTGCAGGCTTCAACGTCTGCCCAGGAAGCCCTGCAAACCCAACATGGGTAGGATCCTGGCCAATGTGGGGATTGTATTGATTACCCCGTAACCGGGATTTTCTAGATGAACGAAAGCCTCTCTCCAGAACCGGAGGGAGGTTTTTCGTTTCTTTCTTTTCGATGGAAAACCATAAACAGCAGGGACAGGTTCCTGGCCAATGTGGGGATTGTATTGATTACCCCGTAACTGGGATTTTCTCGTTTGACGAAAACCTCTCTCCAGAAATGGAGAGAGGTTTTTCTTTTCTTTCTCATCGATGGAAAACCATAAACAGCAGGGACAGGATCCTGGCCGATGTGGGGATTGTATTGATTACCCCGTAACTGGGATTTTCTAGATGAACGAAAGCCTCTCTCCAGAAACGGAGGGAGGTTTTTTCGTTTGTAGGGTTGGAATAAACGATTAGACTTTCGTAGGGGCAGGCCTCTGTGCCTGCCCGTTTGTCGATACGCGACTCCGCAGCGTGGGCAGGCGTGGAAGCCTGCCCCTACAGAAGTTTGTTGGTCATTTATCTGTCAGCGACGTGCCAGTCCGGCAAATCGAATATGGCAATCGTGCAGTTAGCAAATTCGCGTGCTGCCCCGAATTGGATTGTTTCAACACGCTAGATACAACTCGTAGGGGCAGGCCACTGCGTCCGCCCGCGCAAGCTGCGAAATTTTGCTCTTGAGCTACGCACAAAAAAAGCCCCCTGATGTCAACCACCAGAGGGCTTTTCGAAACCTACTTACTCAACAAAACTCTACTTGAGTGGACCGACCTTGAGACCGGCAGCCTTGTAGTGCTCATTCACCTTTGCTAAACGCTCTGTGAAATCTGCATAGTTCTTACGGGACTTTGGCGACCAGCCCGTCTCCGCCATCGCCGCCGCACGCGGGAACCCAAGGTACATCGCCTTCTCATACGACTTCACATACTCGCCCCAGATCTGTCCCTCGAGGCCCAGAATCTTCTTCTGCTCCTGCGCGTTCAAGACTGTTGGAAGCGGATAGTAGGAATAAACCTGTTCAAGCGGCAAGAAGCCACCGATGCACTCAAACTCAGGTCCCTTAGCGAGCTCCGACTTCGGATCCGCTTGGTAGTAGTCAAAGTACATATGGGATGTCGGCGACATCACGACATCCTTGCCCTCACGCGCAGTGTCGATACCACCCTGCTCACCGCGCCATGCCTGAACGGTCGCGTTTGGCGACAAGCCACCCTCACGGATTTCATCCCAGCCGATCAAGCGGCGCCCACGCTTTGTGAGCATCCCCTCGACGCGCTTGATGATGTAGCTCTGCAGCTCTTCCTCATCCTTAAGGCCTTCGCGCTTCATCACACCCTGGGCGTATGGTGATTTCTTCCATTGTGTCTTTGGAGCCTCATCACCACCGATATGGATAAACTTGCTCGGGAAGACCTTGCAGACTTCATCCAGGACATCCTCGAT
>CAIWTR010000662.1 GCA_903915615.1 uncultured Armatimonadota bacterium | reverse complement strand
GCAAGCACTGGTTCGAACAACCCAATTTCCGGCTTTCGGATGGCAAACTGCGTTGTGTGTACACCCACAGCAATTCCGTGGACTCCAGCGGAAAGGTAGTAGTCTGTTAGGCCCCGCTGCGCGGTTTCATCGAGGCGCCGCTCGGATGTAAGTGCTAGCGGGTGCGCGGGAATCACGCCGCCATCGAGCAGGCGGTCACGAAGCTTAGAAACGTCCATCCCGCACCTCAAATTTCGTAAGCTTCCCGCTAATCGGACCGCCGCTTTTCGCCCATGCGGCAACCTGCAGCATCATTTCGTACAGTGAGACACGCGGGTAACCAAACAGTGCATGCGTTTCGGCTCCGTTCGAGAGGAGGCTGGTTTCTGCCGGAAAACCTTTGACAGTTACGGGTACTTCAAAGAGCGTCCCAAACCACAGCGCAAGCTCACGAATCCCGATAGTCTCCGGGCCGGCAAGGTTCAAAATACGCGGCGGATTATCTGCCAAAGCAAGCGACTGCAGTGTCCACGCACACGCATCCCCTTGAAAGAGGACATTCACCGCTCCCATCGAGATGTCAACGGATTCACGCTTCATTACCTTGCGGGCGATGTCTGTCAGGACACCATAACGTAGCTCATTTGCGTAGTTCAGGCGCAGGATGCTGGATTTGGTGCCCCGCTTGGCTGCCGCATCGACAAACGCCTGCTCTCGTGCGACACAGCTCTCAGCGTAGTGGCCGACCGGACCCAGAGGCTCCCCAGGGAGCGGACCACCCGTGACCGGCTCGCTAAATGGATAGACATTTCCTGTCGACAGCACGGCGAAGCGACTATTGGGAAAACGCTCTGCCACCTTTGCCGGAAGGACAGCATTCATCTGCCAGGTTTGTTTCTTATCGTGCTGGCTGCCGAACTTCTGACCGGCAAGGTAAACGATGTTTTGGGCATCCGGGAGGGATGTAAGCGCGGATGTATCGAGCAGGTCAGCGGCGATAGTCTCGCAGCCCATTTCATCAAACACCGCACGCGTCGATGCATCCCCAAAGCGGCTAACAGCAATAACGCGCAGCGGGTATCCACCGGCTATCGCCGCGCGCAAGGCCATCCGGCACAGGGTGGGGCCCATCTTGCCGCCGGCGCCAAGGACCAGAAGTGTCCCACCGACTTTCGAAAGGCACTCAATTACGCCAGCCGATGGCTCTGACTGAAACGCATCATAGTCTGCGAGATCCACAAAGTGCTTCGGGGCGGGCAAGGCTTACTGCCCTTGCTTCCGGATGATGCGCTTGAGGACTGCGGAGACGGCATCGGCCTGCCGGCGCATCCCGAGGTCATTCGGATGTACACCATCCACAGTGCCTTCATTATCGGTACCCAGCAGCTTTTCGCCGTTTACAAATGCGAGCTTACGCGAGCGGAGCTCAGGAAGGGACAACACGGCATCCCGTTGCCAGGTGTTGCGGTCGGCGTAGCGGTCGCGGCCGCCATCCGTGTCGAGATCGACAAACACGAGTGGCGTCTTTGGATGCGCAGTGCTCAGCAACACCGCAGTCCGTGCAACGCGCATTTTGAGTTCAGTTTTCGAGAAGCTGCCCATATTGCGCAGACAATCAACCACAAATACGGCGGGTTTCAGCTGCCCGATAAGCTCGACGACTTCGGTTTCCATCCGCCCAGCGCCAGAGAACCCTAGATTGATGACGCTGCGTCCAAAATC
>CAIWTR010000661.1 GCA_903915615.1 uncultured Armatimonadota bacterium | reverse complement strand
TTCACGGAACATGTCATCGGTCGACCCATAGACTTCATCCGTGGAGACCTGTAAAAACCGTTGATGCCCGAAGCGGCGTGCTGCATCGAGGAGCACGCAGACACCATTAAAGTTAGCCTGGACAGCCGCATCCGGGTCCAGAATGGCGCGGTCGTTGTGGCTCTCGGCTGCAAAGTTCAGGATGACATCGACATCCTTTGCCGCCGTATCAACCGCTTCGCGGTCCTGAATCTTGCCATGAACAAAGACCAAACGGTCATCCCCTTCGAACTCCTTTAAGTTCTCAAGGTTCCCCGCATAGGTCAATGCATCAAGGACGGTTACTTTTTTGGCCAGTTCCTCGCGGAGCACCATCCTGACGTAGTTGGAGCCGATAAACCCGGCGCCGCCCGTGACTAACAAATGATCCATGTTCACATTCCCCATGGTGGCGGTCATATGACCACCACTTACCGACGTTTACGATACCCCACCACGACATCACTCAATCCAGCAGCGCTTGTAGCCCCCACCGAGCATCCGCCGTACCTGTTCCAGCTTCTGCTCATCCGGGTCCACCAGGAACCGCGTGGTAACCACGACCATAGGTTGATCTTCGGTTGGTTGAACGTGTACCAACAGCTGTGATCCACCTTCGGCACTTGCGAGCACATCCCGGACCATCCGTAGGCGAGACTTACACGTGTTGTCAACCTTCAGATGTACGACACGTGGTCGGGCATCCGATGCCATTGCATTCTCAACAACACGTTCAATTCTGTCACAGATGATTTCGGCTTGCGATGGCGTTTCATTCGCTTCATCTTCCGCATTTGTGCTGCTTGAGATCCGTTCCCGGCGCTGGACGCGGCCGCTGATCGCAAGGATTGAGTTGACGAGGACGAGGCGTCCGTATTCTGCGGTGACCTTTGGAAAACAGGTAACCGAAACCGATCCACTGGTGTCTTCGAGCTGCAGTGTCAACATTAACTGGCCGCTGGTTGTGTTCCGCTGCCGGATGTCTGTGACCATCCCACCGATGACGACATTTGCCCCTGTTGCGACATCCGTGAGGCCCTCGATACGCACCGCCCGGTGCTTTCGTCGGAGCTCTGGTTCGAATGGCTTGACCGGGTGTTCCGTTAGATAGAGGCCGAGCAGCTCCTTTTCAAAGGCGAGTCTCTCACCACGTGAAAAGTCAGGCACTGTGGGGAGTGGTTTTTGCGCCGCAAGGGATGGATCCTGTGTGTCGTCGCCATCAAAGAGGCTCATCAGTCCCGATTGCTGGTCCCTAATGTTGCGCTGAGCTGCCGCGACACAGTCATCGAGGCCTTCGAGCAGCGCCTTACGATTTGGATGCAAGCAGCTGAGTGCGCCGGCCTTTATCAGCATTTCGATGACAGATTTACTGGTCAAGCCCTCTGCAAAGACACGGTCACAGAAGTCACCGAGGTCGCGGAAAGCTCCCCCATTTATCCGTGCAGCGAGAATGGCATCGACGGGTGCTTTACCGACATTCTTGATTCCAAGCAGGCCGAAGAGAATCTTTCCATCTTCAGGAACACTGAATTCCGACCTTGATGTGTTGATATCCGGGGGCAAAACGGTTACCCCGAGGCGTCCACATTCATCGATAGCACCGACAATCTTTTCCGTTCGATCCGCATAGGCTCCGAGGTAAGCCGCGAGGTATTCAGCAGGATAGTTTGCTTTGAGATAGGCCGTTTGATAGGCGACCATCGCGTAACAAGCTGCGTGCGCTCCATTGAATGCGTATCCGGCAAATGGCTCGATTTCCGAGAAGATCTGATCGGCGACTTTCTCCGAAATACCGCGTTCAGCGGATCCTTTCATAAAGTTCGCCCGCTGCTGGTCCATTTCAGACTTCTTCTTCTTACCCATCGCGCGGCGCAGAAGGTCAGCCTGTCCAAGTGTGAATCCAGCGACAGCTTGAACGATCTTTAGAACCTGATCCTGGTAGACGATAACGCCATAGGTTTCACCGAGAATGGGCTCAAGCGTCGGGTGTGTGTACTGAATCTGGGTTGGATCAAACTTAGAGCGGATGTAGCGCGGGATGTGGTCCATTGGACCCGGGCGGTAGAGCGCCACCATCGCGGCGAGCTCTTTTACACTCCGAGGCTTGAGGTCAACAATCCAGCGGCGCATGCCATCGGATTCGAGCTGGAAGATACCCGTCGTTTCCCCGCGGCTAAGCATGTCATACGCTTTGAGCGCTCGAGGCTCAGATGCATCTAGAGGGATATCCCAAACATCGATGACATCGCCTTTGGTCTCATGAATCAGATCAACCGCACGCGCCAAAATGGTGAGGTTGATCAGCCCCAGGAAGTCCATTTTGAGCAGACCGATTTTCTCGAGCGAGCTGTGTGGATACTGCGTCGCGACAGAGCCATCATTTGTGCGGACTAGCGGGGTGTATTCGACGAGCGGCACGTCGGAGATCATGATGCCCGCTGCGTGAATCGATGAGTTTCTTGTCAGGCCCTCAATGGATTTTGCGGTATCGATGACTTCACGGACCATTGGGTTGGTCTCGTATTCCCGCTTCATTTCAGGATTTCCCGAGTAGTCCTTTGCGGGATAGCCATCCATGGATTGCTGGATAGACAACCCGAGAGGCATCTTGGGAATCATTTTCGCGATACGGTCGGTCTCGGACAGCGGCAGGCCCATCGCCCGGCAGACATCGCGAATTGCAGCCTTTGCCCCAAGCGTTCCGAACGTTGAAATGAAGCCAACGTTTTCTTCGCCATACTTCTCAGCGACGTGCTTTATGACATCCGAGCGTCGTGTGTCCTCGAAGTCCATATCGATATCGGGCATCGTGACGCGCTCGGGGTTTAGGAAGCGCTCGAAGGTGAGGTTGTATTCGATTGGGTCGAGGTCGGTGATACCAATACAAAACGACGCGAGCGAGCCTGCCGCAGAGCCTCGGACACCGAAGTAAATTTTGCTTCCGCGTGCGTATTGTGCGATGTCGCGAACGATAAGGAAGTAGCGTGAAAAGCCGGTTTTCTCGATGATTTCCAGCTCGTACTTCAGGCGGTCGCGGTGTGTATCACTGACATTTTTGATACGTCGCTCCAACCCTTCCCAGCAGAGAACCGTGAGATAGGAGTGGTCAGAGTGGCCATCCGGGAGCGGAATTGCCGGCATCGGTGCCCGACCGACTTCGATTTCAAGCTTGCACTTTTCCGCTACGGCAAGCGTATTTTCAACCGCATCCGGAGCCAAGTGTTCGAAAACGCCAAACATCTCATCGTGGGTCTTGAGGTAGAACTCACGTGGCTCGTAGCGCATCCGCTTTGGGTCGCTAATCGTTGTGGATGTCTGGATACACAGAAGAATGTCGTGCGCGCTGGCATCTGCCGCACGCAAGTAGTGCGCATCATTTGTAGCGACCAGAGGAATGTTCAGCGCACGGGCAGCGCGAATGACTTCCTCGTTGACTTCCTGTTGACCCTGCGCCCCGTGGCCTTGAATCTCTAAGTAAAAGTCATCCCCGAAGACCTCGCGGTACCAGGCCGCAACACGCTTGGTCTCTTCATGGCCCTTTTTCTGGATGACGGATTGTGCAAGCTCACCGCCCATACAGGCGGAGCAGATGACAAGACCTTCGGCGTGCTCGGCAAGCAGCTCTTTATCAACACGCGGCTTGTAGTACATCCCCTCAAGGCTTGCCTTCGTCGCAAGCTTCATGAGGTTTCGGTAGCCGGTTTCATTCTTGGCGAGGGCTACAAGGTGATGGTTACCATCCCGCTTCGGATCACGGTCGCGCCGTCCACGTGTCGCGACGTAGAGCTCGCAGCCAACAATCGGCTGAACTCCGACGGCTTTACACGCTTCATAGAACTCAAATGCCCCGTACATCGTTCCGTGATCGGTAAGCGCAATCGCAGGCATTTCCATCTCGACGGCGATCTTAGCCATCTCCTTGATCTTGGATGCACCATCAAGGAATGAGAACTCGGAGTGGTTATGCAGGTGTACAAATGGGGTGGCCATACAATCCGCATTCTATCGGTTTGCATTCCACCCCTCTGTGAAAATTAGCTGTGGTTTGTGCTACACAAGTGCGGCACGAACGGCAGCTGCCATCTCGATTGTTCCCACTGTCGCCTCACCGACACTAGCAATGTCAGGCGTTCGCAATCCAGCTTCGAGGACCTTGCCGACCGCGGCCTCGATGCGCTGTGCGGCATCTTCACGGCCAAAGCTGTAGCGGAGCATTAGAGCGACTGAGAGGATGGTCGCCAGCGGGTTTGCGATGCCCTTTCCGGCAATATCTGGTGCAGATCCATGTATAGGTTCGTAGAGACCAAAGGTTCCCGTCCCAAGAGATGCACTTGGCAGCATCCCGAGCGACCCGGTGATCATCGCAGCCTCGTCTGAAAGGACATCTCCAAAGAGATTCTCGGTGACGATGACATCAAACTGCTTTGGATTCCGGACTAGCTGCATCGCGCAGTTGTCGACAAGCATGTGAGTCAGCTCGACATCCGGGTAGTCCTTGGCAACTTCATTCACGGTGTCGCGCCAAAGAACGGACGTCATGAGAACATTTTGCTTGTCAACCGAGCAGAGGCGCTTTCCACGCTTTTGTGCCGCCTGAAAGCCAACGTGCGCGATACGTACGATTTCTTCCTTGGTATAGACCATTGTGTCGATGGCTCGGTTGCCGTCGTTCGACTTAGGCTGCCCAAAGTAGACGCCACCGGTGAGTTCGCGGACAACGAGAACATCAAGGCCATCCCCGACCAGCGATGGCTTTAGCGCGCTGGCATCCGCAAGCGCCTTGTGCAGGATTGCCGGGCGGAGATTTGCGTAGAGACCAAGGTGCTTTCGTAGCGGGAGGAGTGCACCGCGCTCAGGACGGAGATCCGGGTCAGGGATGACATCCCATTTCGGGCCCCCAACCGCTCCCAGAAGGATTGCATCGGATTCGCGGCAGAGAGCAAGTGTCTCCGGTGGCAGGGGATGTCCGGTCGCATCATAGGCAATCCCGCCAACGAGGGCTTCCTGTGTCTCGATATCCGGTGCGACGAGGTGCAGGATCGATACTGCCTCACGGACGATTTCTGGCCCGATTCCGTCTCCGGCCAGCACTGCTACTTTTGCCATCTGCTTACAAATTCCTTAAAAACGAACGCTTGTGTCGCTATGCTACGCCTAAATCCAGCCAGCCTGCAGTAGTAGAATATGCCATATGTCTGAATATCTCTCCGTGACACGTCGCACCATCGCTACCGGATGGCAAGTCGCCCAGCGCCACGCGGGCCCGATTGACCTGATTTCCCTGACTACGGGTGAATCTGAGTGGTACCCCGCGACCGTTCCCGGCTACGTCCACGGTGCGTTGGTCTCTGCGGGTGTTATCCAAGATCCTCACTACCGCCTCAGCGAAAAAGGCTGTGCGTGGGTGGATGAAGCCGATTGGACTTACAAATGTGACATCGATGTAACCCTCGATGAGCTAAATGCACGGGGCCGCGGGCGTCAGTTTTTGTGCTTTGAATGTCTGGATACATTTGCGACCGTGTATGTCAATGGTCAGTTTGTGGGAACAGCTGACAATGCATTTATCCCACAGCGGTTTGATGTCTCCGATGCCCTTATCGCTGGCAATAATGAGATTCGTATTGAGTTTTCATCCGCGCTGGTCAAGGGTCAAGCGCTCTCCGATGCGTACCTCGGGGATGGCACATCGGAGCGTGGTCAGCTCCACTACTTCAACTTTTCTCCACGCGCTTTCGTCCGCAAGCCGCAATACATGTTTGGCTGGGACTGGGGCCCAGCGCTTGTAAGCTGCGGTATCGGAGGAAACGTCACCCTCACCACAGTCCCTGTTGCCGAGTTTATAGACTGGGAACAAGACTACACCTTCACAAGCGCAAACACAGTGGATATCGCCATCACGCTGACCGTCGCCGTCTACGATGAGTCAGTTCCGATGACGGCTGGGGTCGCTCTGTATGCGATGGGCGACAACACACCCGATGCCCCTATTCCACAAGTCGCGGGTGTACACAAAGTCAAGCTGCCCGTCATCCGCCATCAGGAAGTCGAGCGCTGGAACATCAATGGTCTCGGTAAGCAGCGTCGTTATCTGCTAAACCTCCGTTTGTGGACATACGACTCGGTTGGAATGGACCGAATTTTCGTTGACCACCTAGGAAAGTCAGTGGGTTACCGCGAGATTGCTGTAATTCAACAACCAGATGAAGATGGCGAAGGTGCGGGATTTGCTTTCCGCGTTAATGGCCGGGATGTGTTTATCCGCGGTGCGAACTGGATCCCGGATGGCTGTTTCCCCGGTGAGGTCACCGATGCCCGCCTGCGTGAGCGGCTGACACAAGCCCGGGATGC
>CAIWTR010000660.1 GCA_903915615.1 uncultured Armatimonadota bacterium | reverse complement strand
TGCCTTCGGTCCTTCAAGCAGTGCCTTAACGCCGGCTTCGAGCTGTGGGTCAAGTCCTCGGATTTCATCCTGAACCGTGAGGTCCACGCGAACATCCACCTCAGCACCGGTGTGCTCTTCGTTCACACCATCCGTGATGCGGTACCAGCCACGCAGCGGCATCCGGACCGTCGAGCCATCAAGGAGAGCTGCAGCACCGGTACTGATAACAGCGCCAAACGTTGGCGTACCGATGACAGGACCGCGTCCGAGCTGCCTGAATGCATGCGAAAAGATCTCGGCATTCGAATAGGCATTTTGGTTTGTCAGCAATGCCGCAGGCTTCAGCCATGGGTAAAACGGCAGGCGGTCGATTGGATAGCCTGGTTTTCCGTTACGCCCGATGGTGTAGGCATGCCGTGGCTGATGCAGCATCGTCAAGAGGTAGTCCGCAGTCGAGCCGCCGCCATTGTCGCGAACATCGATCAACAGAGCCTGCTTCCCGTAGCCTTCGGCGTAAAGCCCCTGCTCGAACTTGTCCTGACTCACGCCATCCATGCCCTTGATATGCAGGTAAGCAAGCTTGCCGCCTGACAGCTCATGGACACGATTCTTGCGGTTCTCCATCATCTCATCGTAGAGCAGCGCGGAAACACTGGTGTAGGAACCCGCAGTAACGGTCCGTGGCACCGATGCTCCATCCGCTCCGCGGACAGCTAGCGTCACCTTCTCACCAACCGTGTCTTCAAGGAGGGTGTCGATGTCGCTGGTTTTGTCGATTTCCGTGCCATTAATGGCCGTGATGACATCCCCAACCGCCACCTTCTGACCCGCCTTGCTTGCCGGGCTGCCGGCGATGACGCGAGCCACTTTCATCCCGGGACCTGTGTACGCCTCATCCCAAATGATGCCGAGGAATCCGGTTGGACCTGCTTCAGCACCTTCGGAACGGCCACCTGCTCCACCACCCAAGGATGGCGAGTAGCCGATATGGCTGGCGTTCAAATGTCCCATCAGGAGGCGGATGACATCGCCAAAGTCCGTCGCATCGGCTGCGGATGCTGCCATCGGGCGGTACTTCGCATGCAGTGCCTTCCAGTCTGCGCCGTGGAATTCAGGATCGTAGAAGCCATCGTTGAGGGCCTGCCACGCTTCATCATAGATAGCGAGCTGCAGCGCTGCGCGGTCCCAGGTTGCCTTCCCGCGGAAGGAAATCGGGCGGACTTGGTCGGTTCCGGCGGCGATGACACCAATATTGCCGGCTCCGGCGAGGATGACCAGCGACTTGCCACCGGCGGTCCAGCCGCCTCCACGAACACCTGGTGCTGCGATTTTGCGCGGCGGGGCCGGCGGAGCGCCATCCACGATATCGATCAGCTGGATATCCGCACCCTCATCCCCGGTCACCACCGCAACCGTCGTGCGCGCATCACTGCCACCAGCGATCACGCCGCGCACGGATGACTTTGTCGCAAGCAGAACACGGACACGGGTGTGGATGCCATCGGCATCCACTTCAACCAGCTTCGCAGCAGGAGCAGCTGCCGCGGGAGCCGGGGTCGCCGCAGGTGCTGCGCCAGCCGCTGCAGGTCCACCCGCCGGACGCGCGCCAGCCTTTAGCTTTTGCCAGCCATCCGCCGTGCGCTCATCATCCTCTTTGCGGAGGTAGACCCACTGCGCAATATTGTCACGGGACTGTCCACGCTCGGAGATAAAGAACAGTTTGGTGCCATCCGGGCTCCAGGATGCGCTTCCATCGTTGCGTGGATGCTTGGTGACATTGATCGGCTTTGCGCCCGCTTCGGCCTTCACGACCATCACTTCGCCGTTGTATTCCTCATCCTCATGGGTGTACGCAAGCCAGCGGCTGTCCGGGGACCAGCTGATATCGCTGATTTCATGCCCAACAGTGATGGTCTTCGGGTTTGTGCCATCGGCATCTGAGACGACAAGTGTCTGCCGCCCGCTGACATAGGCGAGCTTTTTGCCATCCGGTGAGAAGCGTGGAGTGCTCTCGGTCGCCGCCGTGTTTGTAAGGCGCTCGGTCTTGCGAGTGGCTGCCTTGGAGAGCTTTGGCTCGTCCTTGTCCGTGCTAGTCACGACGTAGATGTCAGGTTGTCCATCCTTGCGGGTGATGTACGCAAGCGTTTTGCCATCCGGGCTCCACGCGAGGTCGGCTTCACGCTCAGGGGCATCGGAGACGCGCTGCGCTTTCCCACCGGTTCCCGTGGTGACGAAGACATCTCCTTGCGCAACGAATGCGACCTGGTCGCCATCATCGGATGGGCTAGCTTCGGATGCGCCACCTGTAATGCTGCGGACATCCAGAGGAT
>CAIWTR010000659.1 GCA_903915615.1 uncultured Armatimonadota bacterium | reverse complement strand
GACAGCTGGCTGAGTAAGTACAAAGGGATCGTCACCAAATCCAGCATCGGGAAAACCCGCGAAGGCCGTGACATCCCCATCTATAAAATCGACACGCGCTCAGCAAAGAATGGTGAGCACAAGGAAGTGATGCTCCTCGCTGGTATCCACCCGCGTGAACAGCAGCCCAGTCGAGATCTCTTGCGTTTTATGGATGAGCTGCTTGCCGGCTATCAACGCGATGAGCGGATCACGGACATTCTCGACCGCCAGATTATTTGGGTGGTGCCATCGTTTAATGTCGATGGAAAGCTCCACGATGTCACGGAGCGCGACTGGCGGAAAAACCGCTCAACGAACGCAGATGGCAGCCGCGGGGTGGACCTAAACCGCAATTTCTCCATCCGCTGGGGCGGCGGACGCCTCTTTGACAAGACGTGGAAGACAAGCACGACGACCGCGAACAACAACATTTTTGAAGGCACCGCGCCTCTTTCGGAACCCGAATCCAAAGCGCTCGCAAACTTCTTCGAGTCCCGACCAAACCTGGTTGCCTTTTTGGACATCCACAATCCGCTGCGGGAGATTCTCTTCCCGCCATACGCCACCATCGCGGATGGCCAGCGGATGCACAAAACCGCCATCCAAATGCAGCGCGCGCAGCAGGGCGAGCCTTACAAAGTCACCAAGCCGCTGTTCGGTCAGGAGCCGCCAGCCGATGAGCGTAGCGGGAACTCTGGCCTCACCTACCACCACGCCTACTACCTCTTTGGCATCCATGGCTTCAACTTCGAAATCAGCAACCCAGCGAAGAAAACCGGACTGAGTGGGCGGTATCCAAGCGCATCCGATGCCGACAAGGAATACACAACCCACGTCCGTGGCGCATGGCTGGAGTGGCTTGATTCTGTGCACACCTATCCTCTGACCCGGCGCGGGGATGCACGGGTAAACGGTTCGGCGACGATAACATCGAGGCCGAAGTCTGGTTCAACGTTCGGATGGCTCCCGCCAACGATTAGCGGAAGTGCCGAATGGGCTGTGATCACATCCGATGACCCACGCCTCCAGTGCATCAGCGAGATTCGGAGAGCCCCATTCCAGAATCCGTTTACAATCCGCCTCTCGGATGGCATCCGGCCAGGAACGCGCTTAGACATTAAGCTCACCGTCTGGGGACAAAACCGCAGCCGAACCGTCATCACAGTCCCATTGGTCACTGAGTAGCTATCTCGTGAAACGCCTGCGCATTTGTACCTTCAATGTCGAGAACCTCTTCACGCGCTTTCGGTTTCACCGCTCGCTCACGGAGGATGACCGCCGGCGCCTGATACGGGATGGCTGGGAAACGGAAGACATGTTCGCCACCCGCCACGATGACCCGCATGCAAATTTGGTGGCACAGGCGCTTGCGGAGGTGGATGCCGATATTGTTGCCCTTCAGGAAATCGAAAGTCTCGACACCCTGAAGCGCTTCAACCGCAATCAGCTAAGCGATTTGGGCTATCAATATGCGATGTGTATTGATGGCAACGATTCCCGTGGAATTGATGTGGGAATTCTAAGCCGGCTGCCATTTCTTTACATGCGATCACACCAGTGGGATGAGCGCACCGACCGTCCTGGGGAGCCTGTGTTTGGGCGGGAT
>CAIWTR010000658.1 GCA_903915615.1 uncultured Armatimonadota bacterium | reverse complement strand
CGTCCGTGCCGAAAACCTGATGGTTCGTTGTGTGTGTACATCGGATGCGACCGAACACCAAGCGCGTGCCGCCGGGCTGAATGTGATTCCGCTAGGTGCTGGGATGACGCTGGACATTTGTGTGGATGGCGCTGATGAGTTTAACAGCGACCTGATTCTGATCAAGGGCGGCGGGGGTGCGCATGTCCGCGAAAAGATCGTGGCGCGTGCCGCCCGGCAGGTCGTCATCGTGACGGATTCCAGCAAGCGCGTCGAGACGCTTGGGGCCTTCCCGCTACCTGTTGCGGTTTTGCCATTTGCCTCTGAGAGCACGGCTGAGCTGCTGCATCAGTGTTTTGAGGTGCCGGTGACGCAGCGGACTGCCCCGGATGGCACTCCCTTTCTCTCCGATGACAACCTCGCGATTCTGGACCTCCACTTTGGCGTGATCAAGCGCCCGGCGCTGCTCGATCAGCGTATTCGCCAGCTGCCAGGCGTGGTTGATACGGGACTTTTCGTTGGGATTGCGCACGAGGTGCTGGTCGCACACCCGGATGGTCGCGTGGAATCCGTGAGGCTACCGCAATGACAGATAGCGAAATCGCGCGCCGGTTCCGCCAAATTGGCGACATTTTGGAAATCAAGGGCGAGAATCCCTTCAAAATCAAGGCCTACCGGACAGCCTGCGACACGATTGAAGCGCTGGAAGACAACCTTGCGGACATCGATGCCCGTGGCGAGCTCCAGAATATCCCGGGCTTTGGTCCAGCCATTGTGGGCAAGACGCGTGAGTTTCTGACGACGGGCACGTGTGAGCTCTGGGAGAAGATCAAAACCGATGTCCCAGCGGGTGTGACTCAGCTGGCCGGTATCCGCGGTGTTGGTCCAAAAGTGGCTGCGCAGGTCTTCAAAGAGCTGAATCTCACTACCGTAGATGCCCTTGAGGCGGCGGCGCAGAGCGGTCAGCTGCAGGCACTGAGTGGCTTTGGCGCGGCGAAAGAGAAGAAGCTGCTCGAGTCCATCGCGGCGTGGCGGCGTATCGGCAGCCGTGTCCCGCTCTGGAAGGCGCTTCCATTTGCGGCGAGAGTCAGCCGGGTTCTTCTGGCATCCGGATGTGTGTCCGATGTGCAGCTCACGGGGGAGGCCCGCCGCGGGATGGACACGCTCTCGGGTGTCCGCTTCCTGGTTGCCGGGGCTGACAGGATTTCAGTCACAAAGACAATCGTTGGTCAAGGCTGGTTTGATGCCGAACCGTCAACATTAACAAGTGGGGAAATCACAGGCATCATCGATGAAATGCCTGTCCACTTCTCGATTGTGGACAAGATCACGGGATGCCTGCTGCTAACAGAAACTGGGCCTGAGCCGTTTGTTGCATGGATCACTGCCCAGCTACCGGGTGGACTTACCGACGATTTTTCATCCGAGGATGCCATCTTTGAAGCGGCTGGGATGCGTTTTATTGACCCGGAAATCCGTGACCACAGCGAGGATGCCGCACGCGTCGGACGCGGTGAGCTCCGACTTGTGACCCTGGGTGACTTCACCGCCCAGCTGCATGAGCACACAACGTGGTCGGATGGACGTAACTCCATTTCCGAAATGGCGGATGAAGCGATGCGTCGTGGCTGGTCAACGCTTGGCATCACAGATCACAGCGCGAGCCTCACGGTTGCACGTGGCCTAACGACAGAGCGGCACATCGCGCAGTTCGAAGAGCTTGCACCGCTCCAAGGTCACTATGCCGACCAGGACTTTGCATTGCTCGCGGGACTGGAAGCGGACATTTTGCAAGATGGCAGCCTTGACTGCGCGCCCGAAATCCTGAGCCAGCTGCACTATGTAGTGGCATCCGTGCATATCCGCTACAAGGAAACCGAGGCGCAAATGACGGAGCGGATGTGTACTGCGATCGCGCATCCAAAAACACGGATTCTGGGACATCCGACGGGGCGCCTCCTCGGTCG
>CAIWTR010000657.1 GCA_903915615.1 uncultured Armatimonadota bacterium | reverse complement strand
TAATGCGAATCTGACGAGGGAGTCCTTCTGAATGTCTAAAAATTTGCGAACGCGTGTGCTTCTTGGAGCCATGATGTTCTTCCAGTATGCTGCTTGGGGTGCCTGGGCCCCTGTTTTGGGTGCCACGCTAGGTAGCGAGACCGGCATTTTCAAGGCGCCTGGTGCCGCGATTGGCGCCATCTTTGGAATCCTGTGGCTGGCCTGTATTGTTGTCCCATTTGTGGGTGGCCAGCTTGTTGACCGTAAGGTCCCTGGCCAGATCTTCATGGGTGTGGCAGGAATTGTGTGTGCAGGTTCTGCATACGTGATGTCCAGTCAGACTCAGGTCGGAGACATGATTGGTGGCTTGATTCCTGTCAGTGGCCTCGGTCTCTGGCTGGTCGTCTGGTCCATCGCTTTTGCTCCGACAATTGGTATCGGAAACTCCATCACCCTGCATCACCTCAGCCAAGAAGAAGGCTCGACGGAAGCAGAGCGCGAAAAGGCTTTCTCGATCATCCGTACGATGGGTACCATCGGCTGGGTTGTCGTTGCATTCGCAGTGATGTGGGCTAAGGAAAACCTCAAGTCCATCCCTGTTTCCGAAATGACCATTTCGACGGGTGCTGCTGTCCTCTGGGCAATTGCATCCTTCCTCGTGCCACACACGCCTCCTAAGACCGATGCACCAGATCCATGGGCATTCATGAAGGCATTCGAACTCTTTAAGAAGGTTCCTGGCTTCACAGCGTTTATCCTGATCTCGCTGGTTGCATCCGCAGAATTCCAGTTCTTCTACACCCTCTCTGGCCAGTTCCTTGGCAGCCTCGGTGTACCTGAGTCACAGATTGCCCCTTACAAGGCAACGAGTCAGATTGCGGAAGTCATCTCACTCGCCGTGTTGCTTCCGATTGCGATTCGCAAGTTCGGGATGCGTACGACGCTTGTTATCGGAACACTTGCCTGGGCACTGCGCTACTTCATCTTTGCGACGAAGCTCGTAACCCCGGTTGTGTTGTCCCTGTCCCTCCACGGCGTCGGCTTCGCCTTCGTCTTCGTCACCAGCTACTTCTACATCGACCGTGTCGCACCAAAGGACATCCGTGGTTCCGCACAATCGATGTTTACACTGGTAACGCTCGGTGTTGGAAACTACCTCGGCTCCATCCTCTCTGGAAAGCTGCAGGATGGCTTCACCACCGTCGTAAATGGTGCGAATGTTGTCAACTGGCCGATGATCTTCATCGTCCCAGCGGTCCTTACACTCCTGTCTGCAATCGGCTTCCAGATCTTCTTCAAGGAGCCAAAGATCACGGAAGGTGAGGAAATCAAGCTCGCTCACTAAGCGGCTTGTATCCACGCTACAGCGTATTCTGACACCCCGATGGCTTTCATCGGGGTGTTTTTTATGCCACACTGTTTGCCGTGACTCCCTCCTCCAAGCAAGCCCTCCTGAACTGGTTTGATGTCCATCAACGCGAAATGCCCTGGCGGTTGACCAAGGACCCGTATGCAATCTGGGTTTCGGAAATGATGTTGCAACAGACGCAGGTTGTGACGGCAACACCGTACTGGCTGCGGTGGATGGAGCGGTTTCCAACCGTTGGAGCGTTAGCCGATGCTCCCCTCGATGATGTCCTGATGCACTGGCAGGGTCTTGGATACTACGCGCGCGCCAGGAATATGCACAAGGCCGCATCGGTTGTCCTTAGCGAACATGCTGGAGTGTTTCCGACATCCTACGATGACCTCATTGCTCTGCCAGGCGTCGGTCCATACACAGCAGCCGCAGTTTCATCGATTAGCTCGGATGCCCATCGTGCCGTCGTCGATGCCAACGTCATCAGGGTTCTATGTCGCCATGAAGGGATTGAGGACAATCCCAAACTACCAGCGGTACAAGTGCGGTTACAGACCATCGC